>NZ_RYDN01000007.1:72319-129656 GCF_003968735.1 Flavobacterium sp. RSP49
CTCAATGTGGTTTATTTAAGAACGTTTGTCGGTTAGTATTACCGATGGTTTAGTGCGTGTTTCAGTAGGATTGGAAACAGTAAAAGATGTAATCGCTGATTTGGAGCAGGCATTGTTGTAAGGATTTTTGATTGTAGATTTACTACAAATTAAAAATCATCAATCTCCATTCACTATTCTTAAATCAAAAAGTATATTTTTGTTGTTTCAATATAAAAAGAATGTTGATTTCAGACAGCTTTGAAATCTACAATCAAAAATAATTAATCTTCAATTATATTTTTTTAAAATGCTTTCAAAAAAAACAAAATATGGAATAAAAGCTCTTACTTTTTTGGCGCGCCAAAAAGACAATTCTCCTGTGCAAATAGCGGAGATAGCCAAGAGCGAGACTATCTCGATCAAGTTTTTAGAAAGTATTTTATTATTACTGCGTCATTCGGGTTTTTTAGGAGCCAAAAAAGGAAAAGGCGGAGGCTATTATTTGATAAAAGATCCTAAGGAAATAAATATGGCCCATGTGTATCGTATTCTAGAGGGACCTATTGCATTACTTCCCTGTGCCAGCCATAATTTTTATGAACCTTGTGAAGACTGTGCCGATGAAACCACTTGCGCCGTTCGGAAATTAATGACCGAAGTGCGAGACAATACCCTGATGATATTGGAAAACAATACCCTAGCGGATATCGCCTTTTAAAAAATAAACTTAAAAATTAGTGTTGTAGTTAAACAAAAAGTACTATTTTTGCGCTTTAATCTACAATGCCGATAGGGTAATAGATAATAAATAAAATTTATTTTACCTTGTAAGCATGAATAAAGAAGTAGTAGAAGAAAATAAAGGGATGATAAAATCCCAAATTACATTTAAAGAACGCTTGTGGGTTGTTATTCCGGTTGTGCTATTAGTTGGATTAATTTCTACATTGGTGTACAACCATCATGCTGAATTTTCTTGGAATGGTTTTGTGGGAGGGTTCGATCAGGAGTTTTTAATCTTTTTTTGTATTGGCGTTTTTGCACAACTAGTCGATGGAACTTTAGGAATGGGTTACGGAGCAACCTCTACCTCTTTTTTATTGGCATATGGAATCCCACCAGCAATCAGCAGTACAGGTGTTCACGTTGCTGAAATGTTTACCACCGGAGCTTCTGCAATTTCTCATCATCGTTTTGGGAATATCAATAAAAAACTAGTGCGGCATTTGTTGATACCCGGAATTTTGGGTTCGATTACCGGAGCTTATTTGTTATCGGATGTAATTGATGGGGATGCAATAAAGCCTTTTATTGCCGTGTATATGATCGCTTTGGCGGTTATAATTATCAGAAAGGCAATGCAAAAAAATATTATTAAAAAGAAAACGAAACGATTGAATATTCTGGCTTCTTTTGGGGGATTCATGGATTCCGTTGGAGGCGGAGGCTGGGGGCCAATTGTAACTTCTACACTATTAGGACGCGGCAGAAATCCTAGATATACAATTGGTTCTGTGAATGCAGCCGAATTTGCGGTTTCTTTCGCTAGTGGTATTACATTTATGATTTTTGGAGGAATCCAAGGATGGCAGGTTATTATAGGTTTAATTTTAGGAGGCGTTATTGCTGCGCCAATTGCTGCTTTATTAGTTAATAAAATCAAAAGAAAGCCAATGATGATTTTGGTAGGTATCTTAATTATTATTTTGAGTTTAAGAACCTTGTCAAAATTGTTGTAAAAGATAAACGGAATTATGAGCACAGATATAGTACAAGCGTTATTGCATAAAACCAAAGATTTTTCCATTGAGGAAACGCTTCGTTTTTTAGCCAACGAATATAAGGATAACGTAGTTTTTTCTACTTCTTTTGGTCAGGAAGATCAGGTGATTACGGATTTAATTGCGCAAAATAATTTGCCAATTACCATTTTTACATTGGATACAGGACGATTATTTCAGGAAACGTATGATGTTTTTCATAAAACTTTAAGAAAATATAAAATTGACATTAAAACCTATTTTCCGGAAGCAATTGCGGTGGAAGAGTTGTTAAATCATAAAGGTCCAAACAGCTTCTATGAATCGGTGGAAAATAGAAAAGAGTGTTGTTTTATTCGAAAAGTGGCACCGTTGACTAAAGCATTAAAAGGGAATGACATCTGGATTACTGGTTTACGTGCGGAACAATCCGAAAATAGAAATGACTTAGACCTTTTTGAATACGATGAAAAGTTCGACATTATAAAATTCAATCCATTGTTAAAATGGACTTTGATAGAAGTAGAAGCCTATTTAGAAAAAAATAATGTGCCACAAAACACCTTGCACAAACAAGGGTTTGTAAGTATAGGATGTGCTCCATGTACCAGAGCAATTACAGCTGATGAAGACATACGAGCAGGCAGATGGTGGTGGGAATCGAGTCATAAAGAATGTGGGTTGCACCAAAAAATAATTAAAAATTAATACAACAATCTTTCAATTTTTGAATTTTTCAATCCTTGAATAAATAAAAATATAATGAGTACCATATTAAAAACAAATGCTTTAGAAAGCGAAGCGATATACATATTTAGAGAAGTAATTTCTCAATTTGACAAACCGGTATTGCTTTTCTCTGGTGGAAAAGATTCGATTACTTTGGTACGTTTAGCTCAAAAAGCATTTTTTCCAGCGAAAATCCCTTTTCCATTGTTGCACGTAGATACGGGACATAACTTTCCTGAAACTATTGCTTTTAGAGATAAATTAGTTGCTGAATTGGGATTAGAATTAATCGTTCGTAATGTGCAAGATGCTATTGACGAAGGGAAAGTTGTAGAAGAAACAGGTAAGTACTCCAGTAGAAACAGTTTGCAAACGACTACACTTTTGGATGCTATCGAAGAATTCAAATTTGATGCTTGCATCGGTGGTGCGCGTAGAGATGAAGAAAAAGCGAGAGCGAAGGAGCGTATTTTTTCGGTTCGTGATGATTTTGGTCAATGGGACGAAAAAAATCAGCGTCCTGAATTATTTGATATTTTAAACGGAAAAATTGAAAACGGTCAAAACGTTCGTGTTTTTCCAATTTCGAATTGGACAGAGTTAGATGTTTGGAGTTATATCGAACAAGAGCAAATCGAAATTCCATCGATTTACTTTTCACACAAGCGTAAGGTATTCTTGAGAGACGGTATGATTTGGTCTCATTCTCCTTTTGTTTACCAAGAAGAAGATGAGCAAATTGAAGAAAGAATTGTTCGTTTTAGAACTGTTGGAGATATGAGTTGCACTGCTGCCGTTGATTCTTATGCAGCAACGATTCAGGAAGTGGTGGGTGAAATTAGATCTTCAACTATTTCTGAAAGAGGAGCCAGAATTGATGATAAACGTTCTGAAGCTGCAATGGAAAAAAGAAAACAACAAGGTTATTTTTAGAATTTGATTTTTTAAAATTAGTAAGCAAGTATAAAAAAAACAAGAGTTTTAAAGGTTTTATACTTTAAAATTTAAACTCAATATAAAATGGAAGTTTTAAAAATAGCAACAGCAGGAAGTGTAGATGACGGAAAAAGTACATTAATCGGGAGATTATTGTACGATACAAAATCGTTGACTACAGATAAGATTGAAGCAATAGAAAAAAGCAGTAAGCAAAAAGGATACGATTATTTAGATTTCTCATTGGCTACCGATGGTTTGGTTGCTGAAAGAGAACAAGGAATTACGATTGATGTGGCGCATATTTATTTTTCGACAGCCAAAAAAAGTTACATTATTGCCGATACTCCGGGTCACGTTGAATATACACGAAACATGGTTACCGGAGCTTCAACTTCACAAGTTTCAATCATTTTGATTGATGCGCGTAAAGGAGTTATTGAGCAAACCTACCGTCACTTTTTTATCAATAATTTATTGAGAGTAAAAGATGTGATTGTTGCGGTAAACAAAATGGATTTAGTTGATTATTCAGAAGAAGTATACAACAAAATCAAAGCAGACTTTCAGGCATTAAATGCAAAAAGCGCTTTTAAAGAACAAAATGTAAGTTACATTCCGCTAAGTGCAATCAATGGAGGGAATGTTGCCGATAAATCGGAGAACATGCCTTGGTATACCGGACAGACGGTTTTGGAACATTTGGAATCATTGGAACCAAATGATATCTACGAAAACGGGATCGCACGTTTTCCTGTTCAAACAGTAATTCGACCAAAAACGGAAGAGTATCACGACTTTAGAGGATATGCCGGAAAATTATACGGTAACAATATTAAAGTAGGAGATGCAGTAACGGTGCTTCCTTCTTTAACTGAATCTACAGTAACGAATATTCACTTTTTTGATAAACAATTTGATGAAGCTACGGCTGGTTCTTCTATCACTTTGGAACTGGAAAATGATATCAATGTAACCAGAGGGGATATGATTATAAAATCGAATGAACTTCCTAAAATTGAAAAAGACATTACAACAACTGTTTGTTGGATGGACAGTAAAAAATTAGTGGCAGGCGCAAAATATTATGTACAACACAACAGCAATAGAGTTTTGGCAAAAATTGATAGTGTAAAAAACGTAATCGCAACCGATTATTCTGGAACAACACCAGCGACTCAATTAGCTATAAATGAAATTGGAGAAGTAACTATCAAATTGAGCAAAGCCATTTATTTTGATGCTTATACTGATAATAAATCTAACGGAGCTTTCATCTTAATAGATGCTGCAACCAACACAACAGCAGGAGTTGGGTTTATAAAATAGCCCCCACCCCAGCCCTCCCCGAAGGGGAGGGAGACATCCTAGATAAAAGTATGCCGGTAGTTAAGGCGTTTGCCTTTTACGATAAGAATATAATAATAATTGAGTTAAAAGAAAATGTAATAATATTTCCAATTTCGACTCCCTCCCCTTCGGGGAGGGTTGAGTAGGGGATAAACATAACTAAAAGATGCAAAGTTTTAGAACAGAAATAGAAGATCCGATTGTCCAAAAAGAGATTATCGATTTAGAGAAAAAAATTCATTCCTTCCGAAGTGGACAAATTGACGATGAGCGTTTTCGCAGTCTTCGTTTGGCACGTGGTATTTACGGTCAACGCCAAGAAGGCGTGCAAATGATTCGTATTAAATTGCCATACGGAAAAGTGACTAGCGAGCAATTGAAGCGTATTACGGAAGTGTCCGATAAATATTCTACAGGACGCTTACACATTACAACCCGTCAGGATATTCAAATTCACTATGTGAGTTTAGACAGAACACCGGAGCTTTGGTCTGACTTAGCTAAAGATGATATCACTTTGAGAGAAGCTTGTGGAAACACCGTGCGTAATATTACTGGAAGCGAATTAGCGGGTGTAGATGTTGACGAACCTTTTGACGTGTCGCCTTATGCGCATGGTTTGTTTCAATATTTATTGCGTAACCCAATTTGTCAGGAAATGGGACGTAAGTTCAAAATATCATTCTCCTCTTCTGATAAAGATACCGCTTTGAGTTATTTGCATGATTTAGGATTTATTCCAAAAATTGTAAATGGCGAAAAAGGGTTCAAAATAATGTTTGCGGGTGGTTTAGGTTCTCAACCAAGTCACGCTGAATTGCTTTCAGAATTTATACCGGTGAACCAAATTATTCCAACTGCTGAAGGGATAATCAGAGTTTTTGACCGTTACGGAGAAAGAGCAAAACGTTTGAAAGCGCGTATGAAATTTTTAATCAAAGACCTAGGTCGTGATGAGTTTTTGCGTTTGGTTGAAGAAGAGAAAAAAGCATTACCTTTTCATTCTTACGAAATCGACACTACCGCTTTTGAAGGACCAATTTCAGAACCTTTATTAGCTGTACCATCAGTAACAATTGAGGATGTTGAAGCTTTTGAAGCTTGGAAAAAATCGAACGTGATTGTACAAAAACAAGCAGGATATGTGGCTATTGGTATCAAAGTGCTTTTAGGAGATTTCTATACAGATAAAGCACGATTGTTAGCTGATTTGATTAAAAATTACGGTGCGAATGAATTGCGTTTTTCATTACGACAAAACATCGTTTTACGTAATATTAAAGAAGAAAATCTAGCGTTCTTTTACCAAGAATTAGCCAAATTGGATTTTGTTGCTTTAGGGTATGATACTATCGGAGATATCACGGCTTGTCCGGGAACGGATACGTGTAATTTAGGTATTGCAAGTAGTACTGGTATTGCGGATGAATTAGAAAGAGTATTAAAAACAGAATACCCACAATACAGCAACAATCAACAAATCGCCATAAAAATTAGCGGTTGTATGAATGCTTGTGGACAACACAATATGTCCGAAATTGGTTTCCAAGGAATGTCCATTAATGCAGGAAAACTAGTGGCTCCAGCTCTTCAGGTGTTATTAGGCGGAGGGAATTTAGGAAACGGAAACGGAAGATTTTCGGATAAAGTGATTAAAATTCCAAGTAGAAGAGGACCAGATGCGTTGCGTTATATTTTAAATGATTTTGAAGCAAACGGAAACGGACAATCATTCTTGAATTATTACGATGCCAAAGGGGAGAAATATTTCTACGAGTTTTTGAAACCATTAGCAGATATAACAAACCTTACCGAGGCTGATTTTGTAGATTGGGGAAATGCTGATAACTACGTAAAAGCAGTTGGAGTAGGAGAATGTGCAGGTGTAGTAATTGATTTAGTGGCTACTTTAATATTAGAAGCCAAAGATAAAATGACTTTTGCACAAGAAGCTTTCGAAGAAGAAAAATGGGCAGATGCGATTTACTTGGCCTATGCAGGTTTTGTAAACGGTGCCAAAGCAATTTTATTGGCCGAAAACCAAAAAACAAATCACCACGCTGGAATTATCGATCTATTTGATACTGTTTTTATCGAAAGCAAAAAAATAGAATTGGATTCAAGCTTTAAAGATTTGGTTTATCAAATCAAAGCGAATGAGCCTTCTGCTGAATTTGCACAAAAATACATCCAACAAGGAGTTGCGTTTTTTGATACAATAGAGAAATACAGAGCCAAAGATTTAGCTGATGCATAATACAATACAACCCAAAGTAACTTTAGTAGGCGCTGGTCCTGGCGATCCGGATTTGCTTACTCTGAAAGGAGTAAAGGCGCTGGCAGAAGCGAATGTGGTTTTGTATGATGCACTAGCTAATGAGGAAATAATGATTCATGCACCCAAAGATGCCATAAAAATATTTGTAGGGAAACGAAAAGGCTGTCATGAATATGCGCAAGACCAAATCAATCAGTTGATTGTTGATAATGCGCTTACCTATGGAAATGTCGTTCGGTTGAAGGGTGGAGATCCATTTATTTTTGGTCGTGGAAGCGAAGAAATTGAATTTGCAGAAAGTTTTGGAATCCCTACATTTGTAGTCCCCGGAATTTCATCTTCGATTGCAGTTCCGGCTTATCAAGGAATTTCTTTGACAAAAAGAGGTGTTTCAGAAAGTTTTTGGGTAATCACAGGCACTACTTCCGACAGGAATTTGTCGAATGATGTAGCACTTGCAGCGCAATCATCAGCAACAGTTGTGATTTTGATGGGAATGAGTAAACTATCACAAATTGTTTCTTTATTTCAGAAGGAATCTAAAGGAGAAACTCCAGTTGCCATTATTCAAAACGGAACTACTCCACAAGAAAAAATTGGAGTTGGAACGATAAATAGTATTCAAGCAGTCGTGGCCGAGAATAAATTAAGTTCGCCAGCAATAATTGTTATTGGAGAAGTGGTCAAAGAAAGCATCAAGTTAAAAGGATTTCACGAAGAATTCATTTTAAGTAACATTGCATAAAAAATAAGTATAAATTATTCAAGCTCTGGCTCCATCTCCTTCGGAGAGGGTTGGGGAGAGGAAAATAAGATAGTAATGGAAAGAAACGAACTATATCCTGTTTTTTTAAAACTACACAACCTCAATGTACTTATTGTAGGTGGAGGAAATGTGGGTTTAGAAAAGTTATCTTTCATGTTGAAATCCAGTCCAAATGCCAATGTTGAAGTGGTGGCACCAAGGTTTCTTCCAGAATTGGAAGGCCTGGCAGCAAAACATCCTTCGGTAATATTGACCTATAAAAAGTTCAATCGCTGGATGCTTCGCAAACGCCACATGGTAATTGCCTGTACCGATGATTTGAAAGTCAATAAACGGGTATTCGACTTGTCACGAAAAAGATTCTTGATTTGTAATATTGCTGATACACCACCATTATGTGATTATTACTTGGGCGGAATTGTAACCAAAGGAAATGTAAAAATTGCTATTTCAACCAACGGAAAATCACCGACAACAGCCAAAAGATTACGGGAGTTTTTCGAAGAAATAATTCCGGACGATATTAATAAAATGGTCGAAAACCTCAATGAATATCGCAAAACACTCAAAGGGAATTTCGAAGAAAAAGTACAAAAAATGAATGAAATAACCGAGACGTTAAAAAACAAAGAATAAAAGCATTACAAATTAACAAATGATATTTATCATTTAAAGTTGTAAAAATCAATCGTTAATTTGTACAAAATAGTTTACTACAATTACATTACATAAAGAATAAAAAAATGATTAAAACAGACATCCTTATAATAGGAGCCGGACCAACTGGTTTATTTGCCGTTTTTGAAGCAGGATTATTGAAATTAAAATGCCATATTCTGGATGCTTTGCCACAAGCGGGCGGACAGCTTTCAGAATTATATCCTAAAAAACCAATCTATGATATTCCAGGGTTTCCAGAAGTATTAGCGGGGGATTTAGTGGATAATTTAATGGAACAAATCAAGCAGTTCGAGCCAGGATTCACCCTTGGCGAGCGTGCAGAAACTATTGAAAAACAAGAAGACGGAAGTTTTATTGTCACCTCAAATAAAGGAAAAAAATTCCATGCACCAGTTGTAGCAATTGCTGGTGGATTAGGAAGTTTTGAACCCAGAAAACCATTGATTGAAGACATCGAATTTTACGAAGATAAAGGAATCAAGTATTTCATTAAAAATCCGGAAAAATTCAGAGACAAAAGAGTAGTAATTGCAGGAGGTGGTGATTCCGCTTTAGATTGGAGTATTTTCTTGTCGAATATTGCTTCCGAAGTGACTTTAATTCACCGTAGAAATGAATTCAGAGGAGCCTTGGATTCGGTCGAAAAAGTGCAGGAGTTAAAAGATTCCGGAAAAATAAAAATGATAACGCCGGCAGAAGTAGTTGGTTTAAATGGAGCCGAACATTTAGAATCAATTGATATTGAAGAAAATGGAGCCCACAGAACCATTCCTACAGATTATTTTATTCCGCTTTTTGGATTAACTCCAAAGTTAGGTCCTATTGGAGACTGGGGATTAGACATTGAAAAAAATGCCATCAAAGTAAATAATGCTTTGGATTACCAAACGAATATTCCTGGAATTTTTGCCATTGGTGACGTAAACACTTATCCAGGAAAACTGAAATTGATTCTTTGTGGATTCCACGAAGCAACTATGATGTGTCAGGCAGCCTACCAAATAATCAATCCGGGTAAGAAATATGTGCTGAAATATACTACAGTTTCTGGTGTTGACGGATTTGACGGAACTCGTAAAGAAGCTCCAAAAGCCGTGGTTAAAGCCATCGTTTAACAACTTAATACAAACTAGTTAAAAAATATAGCGCTAATACTTGCAAGTATAGGCGCTATGTCTTTACTTTGCACTGTTCCTATATTTATTGAAAGTTATCACGAAAGGCGGAGGGAAAGACCCAATGAAACCTTAGCAACCCTTTATCTTTAAAGAAGGTGCTACATTCTACTTTATACAGAACCAGTTTCAGTATTTAAGATAGATAACACACGAATACTCACTCAGTATTTCTCAAACCTTTTCTTGACAACATATATTTTTAGCCTGCTGAATTAATTTCGGTATCAGGAGCGAACAATTGGCGTTTTTTTGCCAATACCGTTCCCGCTTTACGCTATATCTTTTTTTCTGAACGCCAGAAAAATAGGATATCGCTTCAATCGGGGCTAAAGAGTTCATATAGTGAACTTTTGTAATTAATAATCAAAAGTGTAAATCCCGAAATGGATCGTGATTTACAAGAAATAACAAGATATGTCAAGCATTCAAGAAGCCATTAAAAAAAACATACTCGTACTCGATGGAGCTATGGGAACCATGTTGCAACGCTACAATTTCTCTGAAGAAGACTTTCGAGGAGAGCGTTTCAAAGATTTTCCACATTCCTTAAAAGGGAACAATGATTTATTGTCACTTACGCAACCACAAGCGATTCGTGCGGTACACGCCGCCTATTTTGAAGCAGGAGCAGACATCGTTGAAACCAATACGTTCTCTGGAACCACCATCGGAATGGCAGATTACCATCTCGAAGATATTGTTTACGAACTCAACTACGAATCAGCACGAATTGCCCGTGAAGTAGCCGATGAATTTACAGCCAAAAATCCAGAGAAACCCCGTTTTGTAGCCGGTTCAATTGGACCAACAAACAGAACAGCGAGTATGTCACCAGATGTAAATGATCCAGGTTACAGAGCGGTAACTTTTGATGATTTGCGCATTGCTTACAAACAACAAGTAGAAGCACTGATAGACGGAGGAAGTGATTTACTGTTGGTGGAAACCATTTTCGACACTTTAAATGCCAAAGCGGCTCTTTTCGCTATTGAAGAAGTCAAAGACGAACGTAATATTGACATTCCAATCATGGTTTCCGGGACAATTACCGATGCATCAGGAAGAACACTTTCAGGTCAAACCGTGGAAGCTTTCTTAGTTTCGGTTTCACACATTCCGTTGTTGAGTGTAGGGTTCAATTGTGCCTTAGGAGCTGATTTATTAAAACCATATCTGCAGACCTTATCACAAAACACTTCTTTCAACGTGTCGGCACATCCTAATGCAGGATTACCCAATGCTTTTGGAGAGTACGATGAAACGCCAGAACAGATGCAGGCCTTTATCAAAGAATATTTAGACGATAATTTAGTAAATATCATAGGTGGATGTTGCGGAACAACGCCAGAACACATTAAGTTGATTGCTGATATTGCAAAGGAGTATAAACCTAGGGTTTCAACGGCGACAATGTAATTAAATTTCCTGCATGGTTTTTTTAAACTGTGTAGTGATGTTTGAAAATGGATTTTTTTAGTTGAACTAGATAGCGCGGATTTGTAATCCGTGCCCGCTCCGCAAAGTCTCCGACTTTGAGGAAGCGACAATCGGTTTTTAACCGATAAAACCAAGGTCAGAGACCTTGAAACACATCCTAAAAGTCGGGAGACTTCGCGGAGCAAGCAACATAAGAGTTCCGTAGGAACGACTCATTTTGTAGTCCCGAAGCTTCGGGAGAATTTATTCCGTTGAAAATAAAAGGCAACAACAACAAAATTTATTCCGTTGTTGAAAAAAATAAATAAAAAATGGCACAAGCAGAAACTAGAAGAAACCTTGTATTATCAGGATTAGAGCCTTTAATCATTACGCCCAACAGCGTATTTGTAAATATTGGTGAACGAACGAATGTTACCGGTTCTAGAAAGTTCCTTCGATTAATCAAGGAAGAAAAATACGAAGAAGCGCTCAGTATTGCCAAAGAGCAAGTGGAAGGTGGCGCGCAAATCATCGATATAAATATGGATGAAGGAATGCTTGATGGTGAATATGCCATGACGAAATTCCTGAATTTGATTGCTGCTGAACCGGATATTTCCAGAGTTCCAATCATGATTGATAGCTCGAAATGGGATATTATTGAGGCTGGACTAAAAGTGGTGCAAGGTAAGAGTGTGGTAAATTCGATTTCCTTGAAAGAAGGCGAAGAACAATTTATTCATCACGCTAAATTGATTAAGCGTTACGGTGCTGCGGCAATTATTATGGCTTTTGATGAAACTGGACAAGCAGATAATTACGAGCGTCGAATAGAAATATGCCAACGTTCGTATGATATATTAGTTACCAAAGTTGGTTTTCCTCCACAGGATATTATTTTCGATTTGAATATATTTCCAGTAGCGACAGGAATGGAAGAACACCGCTTGAATGCTTTGGATTTCTTTAGAGGAACAAAATGGGTTCGAGAAAATCTTCCTCATGCACACATTAGTGGAGGTGTAAGTAATGTTTCGTTCTCTTTTAGAGGAAATGATACGGTTCGGGAGGCGATGCACTCCGTGTTTTTGTACCACGCCATCCAACATGGAATGACGATGGGAATCGTGAATCCTGAAATGTTGTCTATTTATGACGAAATTCCAAAAGATCTTTTAGAACGCGTTGAAGATGTAATTCTGAACAGGCGAGAGGATGCCACAGAGCGATTGCTAGATTTTGCCGAAAATGTAAAAGGAGATGTAAAGAGCAATGAAAAAGCGATTCAGGAATGGCGTTCGGGAACTATTCAGGAACGATTGACACATTCCTTAGTGAAGGGAGTGGATGAATTTATTCTTTTGGATATTGAAGAAGCTCGACTGGCAGCAAAAAAACCAATTGAAGTTATTGAAATTAACTTAATGACAGGAATGAATGTGGTTGGGGATTTATTTGGTTCGGGTAAAATGTTTTTGCCGCAAGTGGTAAAATCGGCTCGGGTAATGAAAAAAGCAGTAGCTTATTTGTTGCCGTTTATTGAAGCCAGCAAACAAGCCGGAGACAAACAAGGGAATGGAAAAATCCTGATGGCAACCGTAAAAGGCGATGTACACGATATTGGTAAAAACATTGTAAGCGTGGTGCTGGCGTGTAATAATTATGAGATTGTAGATTTAGGCGTAATGGTGCCTCCCGAAAAAATTATCGCAGCAGCCATTGAGCATAACGTAGATATTATTGGATTGAGCGGATTGATCACGCCGTCACTGGACGAAATGGTTTTTCTTGCTAAAGAATTAGACAAAAGAGGACTTAAAATTCCAATAATGATTGGTGGGGCAACAACTTCACGAGCACATACAGCCGTAAAAATTGCACCACAATACAGAGAAACGGTTATTCATGTGAATGATGCTTCGAGAGCCGTGACGGTGGCGGGAAGTTTATTGAACAAAGATAAAAAAATATATGCAAGCGACATTAGAGCGGAGTATAATGCTTTTAGAGAGACGTTTTTGAATCGTTCCCGCGACAAAAATTTCTTGACTATTGAGCAAGCGCGTAAGAATAAATTGCAGTTGGATTGGGAGGATTTTACTACTGTAAAGCCAAAAATCATCGGCGAACAAGTGATCGAAGTGGAGCTAGATGTTTTGGTTCCGTATATTGATTGGACACCGTTTTTTAGAACCTGGGAATTGTTCGGGAAATATCCGGCAATTTTAACGGATGAGGTAGTGGGCGAACAAGCCACTTCGGTTTTTGCAGATGCGCAGGAAATGTTAGAAGTTATTTTGAGAGAAAAGAAACTAACCGCTAAAGGAATTTACGGAATTTTTCCTGCCAATCAAGTGAACGATGATGACATTGAGATAAGTGACGAAAACGGAAAACCATTGCAGACATTCTTGACGTTGCGTCAGCAATCGCAAAAGACAAAAGGTGCTCCAAACATTGCATTGGCTGATTTTATTGCTCCAAAAGACAGCGGTAAAACGGATTATATGGGTGCATTTTGTGTAACGACCGGTTTTGGTGTGGATGAATGGGCCGCTGAATTCGAAAGAGATTTAGACGATTATAATTCGATTATGGTAAAAGCATTAGCAGATCGTTTTGCGGAAGCTTTTGCCGAATATTTACACGAAAAAATTCGTAAAGAAATTTGGGGCTATTCATCAGATGAAAATATAAGTACCGAAGCAATGATTGCCGAAGAGTACAAAGGAATTCGTCCGGCACCAGGGTATCCCGCTTGTCCTGACCATTTAGAAAAACCTACGATTTGGAAATTACTAAATGTAGAACAAGAAATTGGAGTGACCTTGACTGAAAGTATGGCAATGTGGCCCGCTTCATCGGTTTCTGGGTATTACTTTGGAAATCCGGAAAGCAAGTATTTCGGACTTGGAAAAATAAAAGAAGACCAAGTCATTGATTATGCGAAACGAAGAAGCGTTTCCACAGAAGTAGCCATGAAATGGTTGAACCCGAATATCGCAGATTAAAAACACAGTCATAAAGTCAAAAGTCATAAAGTCCAAAGGACGTGACATTCGACTTTCGACATTCAAACTTTAAGACTAAAGATGAAAGTAACACAACATATAGAAGCAGCCAAAGGAAATACCTTATTCTCCTTTGAAATTATTCCGCCTCAAAAAGGGAAAAGCATACAGGAATTATACGATAATATTGATCCGTTGATGGAGTTTAAACCGCCATTTATAGACGTAACCACCTCTCGCGAAGAATTTATCTATATGGATAAAGGTAATGGTTTATTGGAAAAAAAACTAACCAGAATGCGTCCGGGAACACTTGGGATTTGCGCTTCGATCAAGCATAAATACAATGTAGATACCGTTCCTCATGTGCTTTGTGGTGGTTTTACCAAAGAAGAAACGGAATATCTATTAGTTGATTGTCATTATCTGGGAATTGATAATGTGATGGCTTTGCGCGGCGATGCCATGAAAGACGAGCAGTCTTTTGTTCCTAAATTAGGAGGAAATGATTTTGCAGTTGATTTGGTCAAACAAATTAACCAATTAAATTGCGGGAAGTACTTGCATGACCTCATGGATGTTGATGATAAAGCCAATTTTTGTATTGGAGTTGCGGGATATCCGGAGAAACATTTAGAATCACCGTCTTTAATTTCAGATTTGAAAAGACTTAAAGAAAAAGTAGATGCCGGTGCGGATTATGTGGTGACGCAAATGTTTTTTGACAATGCAAAATACTTCGAATTTGTTGCCAAAGCCAGAGAAATGGGGATCACCGTTCCTATTATTCCGGGAATCAAACCAATCGCAGTGCAAAGACACCTGCAAGTATTACCTCAAATTTTCAGAATCGATTTGCCTGAAGATTTAATTCATGCCGTTTATCAGTGCAAAAACAACGCAGATATCAGACAAGTAGGAATCGAATGGGCTATCCAACAATCATTGGAGTTGAAAGCAGCCGGAGTTCCTGTATTGCATTATTATTCTATGGGAAAATCAGAAAATATTCGACAAATAGCGAGCAAGGTTTTTTAAAGTCATTGCGAGGAACGAAGCAATCTTTTCTTGTCTAAAAAAACGAGATAAGAAAAGGATTTTTACTGCGATCTGGGCTAGGGATTTAGCGGTTATAAATGTCGTTATTCATTCCAAATTCTCATAATTTTGTCATTCCGACGAAGGAGGAATTTCACCGCATGGGATTCCTCCTTCGTCGGAATGACAAATCAAACGGTATAAGTATTATAAATGGCTAGTATTTTTCATCTGCAAACTGCGACTGAACAATGATTACTGTTTTTTCGTAATCTCCCTAAACACGGCCTCTAAATTTTTATTCTTCTGATTCAGCTGAAGTGTCTTTAAACCATTGGCATTGGCAAAATCAAAAACAGCGGGGCGCATGTCTTTATCCGCTTTGAAAGTCAACTCCCAAATCATGTCATGTATATTTTTGTAAGAAATAAGATTTTCGATTTTAGCAATTAATTGTTCCTCAATTTTATAATCGAATTCTACTTCAATCACTTGTTCCTTATCTTCAGAAATTAAGTTATCCAGTTTTTTATCGGCAACAATTTTTCCATTATTGATGATAATAACACGGTCACAAATCGCTTCTACTTCCTGCATAATGTGCGTCGAAAGGAAAACAGTTTTGTCTTTTCCCACATTTTTAATCACATTACGAATTTCGATTAATTGGTTTGGATCTAAACCAGTGGTTGGTTCATCCAAAATCAAAACATCGGGATTGTGCAATAACGCATTGGCAAGGCCCACACGTTGCCGATATCCTTTAGATAATTGGCCTATTTTTTTATGACTTTCGGTAGTTAAACCAGTAAGTTGAATTACTTCGTCGATACGGGATTTAGCTACTTTATACACATCAGCGTTAAAGGCTAAATATTCGCGTACATACAAATCCAAATACAGCGGATTGTGTTCCGGTAAATAACCAATAGATAGCTGAACGTCTTTTTGTTGGCTGTTTACATCATATGCATTTACTAATGCGGAGCCTTCATCGGCGTTGATATAAGTCGTCAATATTTTCATCAAAGTTGATTTTCCAGCTCCGTTTGGACCTAAAAAGCCAACGATTTCTCCTTTATCAATGGAAAATGAAATATTATCTAGTGCTTTTTGTGCACCGTAGCTTTTGGATATGTTAGTAACTTCTATCGACATGGAATTTTATTTGTTGTAAAAGTAAACAGAAAAAGGATTCATTTATTGTTTTTAGTAGTTGAATACCGGTCAGACGCATTAAAATAAAATAAATTCTATGTTTCTATGTGGTTCAATTAAAAAGCGTTTGAGCTGGAGTTCAATAGGTAAAAAAGACTTTGGCAAAGTTTTAAAAAGCGAGATGATATTCTCTTTTAGATTTATATATTTACCGTAAACTATATGAATATGAATTTGAAAAACACACAATCAGGGAGTTTCTTGAAAAACTACAAAAGTATTTTATTGCTGCTTGGCGGAATTTTGGCAGGAAGTATATTGGGCTTAGTTTTTGGAAAGGAAGTAGAAGTGATTAAACCATTGGGCGATATATTTCTGAATTTATTGTTTACCGCCATTATCCCTTTGGTGTTTTTTACGATTGCATCTTCGATTGCCAATTTAGAAAAATCAGAGAAACTGGGAAGATTATTTGTAATTGTTATGGGAGTGTTTTTAAGCACCGTATTAATTTCTGCCATTTTGATGCTGGTTGGTGTCCTGTTATTTCCCATTCATCAAGACATCATTATTTCAAAAATACCGTTAGAAAGTATACAAAGTACAAATACAGGTTCACAAATTACCCAATTGCTTACAGCCGGGGATTTTTATGAACTGCTTTCTCGAAAAAGCATGTTGGCCTTAATCATTTTTTCCTTTCTAATAGGGTTTGCCGCCCTGCGTTCCGGGGAAAAAGGAAAAGATTTCAGCAGGTTTTTGAATTCAGGCAATGAAGTGATGAAACAATTGTTACACATCATCATGAAAACGGCTCCAATAGGTTTGGGGGCTTATTTCGCGTATCAGGTTGGAATTTTTGGACCGCAATTATTTGGAGCTTATGCAAAACCTTTGGGGCTTTATTATGCGGTTTGTGCTTTCTACTTTATTGTGTTTTTTAGTTTGTACGCTTTTATCGCTGGAGGGAAATTAGGATTCCAAGTATTTTGGAAAAATAATATTACGCCTTCCTTAACCGCATTGGGAACTTGCAGCAGCATTGCCACTATTCCTGCCAATCTGGAAGGTGCCGAAAAAATGAATATTCCGGCTCACATCAGAAATGTAGTTATTCCACTGGGTGCGCCTTTGCATAAAGACGGATCCAGTATGTCATCTATTGTGAAAATTGCGGTAATTTTCGCCATGTTCGGAAAAGATTTAACGGACCCAACTACCTTATTAGTGGCGTTAGGAATTACAGTAATTGTTTCGGTAGTTGAAGGCGGAATTCCTAATGGAGGTTATATAGGAGAAATTTTGGCGATTACCGTTTATGGTTTCCCAATGGAACAAGCTCTTCCAGCTGCAATGATTGTGGGGACTTTAGTAGATCCAATGGCGACATTGCTAAATGCGAATGGTGATTTAGTGTCGGCGATGATGGTTGCCCGAATTTCGGAAGGAAAAAAATGGCTTGCTGAAAAAGTAGTTGTATAAAACCACTTTTTTTAGCTGGTTTCAATGGTATAGTTTTAAAAACAGTAAAATAGCAACGACTTATTGGTGTTTTAAAGGCCTTTTTTTAATTATTACATAATTAATAACCAGTTTTTTAGCGAATTCTTTTTTTGTTCAATAAAATCAGCCTTTTTTTTTGGATAGCTGGAAATTATGTATACATTCGCAGAGTAATTAACACAAAAAACAACAGCATGTTGAATAACCGATTTTATTTTAGCAACTCTTATTATTTCTTCTGGAAGGTCGAAAGGGATTGTTATATGGTTATTTGATTATAAAATTAAATTGATACTATAAATATACAATCCCGATGTAAATCGGGATTTTTTTTTGCTTAAAAAGGTGTGAAATGAATGAAATAATTGGAATACAAGGTATAACGGGTTCTTTTCACCATCAGGTGGCACAAGAATATTTTCATCAGGCGGTTGCTTTAGATGAATGTTTGTCGTTTGAAGAGTTAGTGGATAACCTGCTCTCCGGTAAATCAGATCAGGCAGTTATGGCTATAGAAAATTCTATTGCGGGCCCAATTATTCCGAATTACGCATTGATTGACAAGAATAATTTACACATAATAGGAGAACATTATTTAAGAATTCATCAAAATTTAATGGCCTTAAAAGAGCAGAAAATAGAAGATATTTTGGAAGTACATTCGCATCCTATGGCCATTTTGCAATGTATGGAATTCCTTAAAAAATATCCAAATATAAAATTAGTCGAAGATAAAGATACTGCCGAAACGGCTCGTAGAATTCAGGAAAATCAGTTGAAAGGAATTGCTGCAATCGCCAGTAAAACCGCATCTGAAATGTATGATTTAGAAATTTTAGCTCCTGAAATTCAAACGATTAAAAATAATATGACACGGTTTGTCATTATCAAAAAAGAGAATTCATTTGTTCCGGAAAACGAGATTAACAGAGCGTCTATCAAATTTGAATTGGATCATAAACGGGGAAGTTTAGCGGCAGTTTTGAATGTGATGAGCGATTGCAAATTGAATTTAACCAAAATACAATCGTTACCAAAAATAGAAACGCCTTGGAAATATTCGTTTTTTGTAGATGTCACTTTTGAAAAATACGAAGATTATGCGAAAGCAAAGTCGCTATTAATCATTATGGCAGAATATTTCAAAGTGTTAGGCGAATATAAAAACACAAAATTATAAAGCCCTTAACCCCAACCCCCGAAGTGGGAATTAGATTAAGATCGATTTACAAGAAATTTAAAATAGAAGAATGATTACTATAGCGAAACGTCTCGAAATAATTGAAGAATACTATTTCTCCTCAAAGTTGAGAGAAGTAAGGCAACTGGCTTCTGAAGGGAAACCCATTATCAATATGGGAATTGGAAGCCCGGATTTGCAGCCGTCACAAACGGTAATTGCGGCAATGGTCCTGGCAATGCAAGAGGAGAATGCGCATCAATACCAAAGTTATCAAGGGTTGCTGGAATTACGACAAGGTATGGCTGATTTTTACAAAAACAATTACGGAGTTGCGTTGAATCCGGCTAACGAAATTTTGCCTTTGATGGGGTCAAAAGAAGGGATTATGCATGTTTCCCTGGCTTTTTTGAATGAAGGCGACCAGGTGCTGATCCCAAATCCAGGATATCCAACCTATACTTCGGTGACAAATTTAGTGGGAGCTGTGCCGATTTATTATGACTTAAAAGAAAACAATAACTGGGAGCCGGATTTTGAAGCTTTGGAAAAATTGGATTTGTCGAAAGTGAAAATCATGTGGATTGGTTATCCTCACATGCCAACTGGAGCCAGAGGAAGTCTGGCATTGTTTGAAAAATTAGTGACTTTTGCCAAAAAGTATAACATTTTATTAGTGAACGACAATCCGTATAGTTTTGTTTTGAACGACAATCCGATGAGTTTGTTGCAAGTAGCAGGTGCAAAAGACGTGGTTTTAGAATTGAACTCTTTGAGTAAGACTTTTAACATGGCGGGCTGGAGAGTGGGAATGCTTCTGGGAAATGCAGCTTGCATTGATGCCGTTTTGAAAGTGAAAAGCAACATGGATAGCGGTATGTTTTACGGGATTCAAAAAGGAGCGATTGCAGCTTTAAAAAGTGACAAAACTTGGTTTGATTCGATGAATGTGATTTATAGAAAACGCAGAATTCTTACCGAACAACTGGCTGAGAAATTAGGCTGTAAAGTTTATAAAAAAGGAGTTGGATTATTTGTTTGGGCAAAATTGCCGGACGGAATCACATCGGCGGAGAAATTCATAGATGAAATTTTATATGACAAATCTATTTTTATTACGCCGGGAACCATTTTTGGTTCTAATGGAGAAGGTTACATCCGATTTGCATTGTGTGTAAAAGAAGAAAAAGTACAGGAAGCAATTGACCGGTTTGCATAAAAAATATTCGTTTTAAAAAAATAAATGTATTAAAAAACGAAATGCCCTAGCCCTGATAGCAGTGGAAATCCTTTTCCTTTTTGCTGTCAAAAAGGAAAAGATTGAAACGAATAGCAGGATTAGCTACAAAAAATAAGAAATGAAAGTATTTGTAATAGGAATAGGATTGATAGGCGGTTCAATGGTATTGGACATTAAAGCACTGCATCCGGAAGCCAAAATTTATGGAATCGATACTGATGAAAATCATTTGCAGGAAGCAATAACTTTGGGAGTTGTTGATGCTGGTGCGACATTTGATGATTTATCCGATGCAGATTTTGTAATCGTTTCTGTTCCGGTTGACGTTGTATTAAGTGTTTTGCCAAAAGTATTGGATGTTATTGGTGAAAATACCATTGTTTTTGAAGTAGGTTCGACAAAAACGCCTATTTGTGAAGCGGTTGCTAATCATCCTAGAAGAAGGAATTTTATAGCAACGCATCCTATTGCAGGAACGGAATTTTCAGGACCATCGGCAGCGATAAAAGGATTGTTTCAAGGGAAAACGAATATCATTTGTGAGGTCGAAAAAACAACGTTTAAATTACAGGAAAGAGCGTTGGATTTGTTTAAGGCAATGGGAATGCGGATTCGGTATATGGATCCAAAATCACATGACAAACACATTGCTTATGTGTCGCATTTATCCCATATCAGTGCATTTATGCTTGGAAAAACGGTAATTGACAAAGAGAAAGACGAGCAGGATATTTTTGATATGGCGGGTTCTGGTTTTGAAAGTACGGTTCGTTTGGCCAAGAGTTCACCGGCAATGTGGACGCCTATTTTTAAACAGAACAGGAAGCAGGTTGTGAAAACATTAGAGGAGTACATTTCGAATTTGTCAAAATTTAAAGAATTATTAGAAAAAGAAGATTACGATGCGATTTACAATGAAATGCAAAGTGTCAACAAAATAAAAGAAATATTAAACGGAATAAATATAAAAAAGTAACCAGCATTTTTTCAGAAGCTTCAGGAGCAGGTTACAGTTAAAGTAAACAACACAGAATAAAATAAAAAAAGTAAAAATTAGAAAAGATGGAAAACAAGAAAGAAATGAGAAATTGGTTGAATGAATTCAATTTGACTCATCCATTTGTAATCGCAGGACCTTGTAGTGCTGAAACAGAAGATCAAGTATTGAAAATTGCACATGAATTGAAAGACTCTGACGTAAGTGTTTTTAGAGCAGGAATTTGGAAACCAAGAACGCGTCCGGGAGGATTTGAAGGAGTAGGAGCAATAGGGCTTAAATGGCTGCAAAAAGCAAAGGCAGAAACCGGCTTGCTTATGGGAACCGAAGTAGCGACTGCAGCGCATTGTAAATTGGCTTTAGAGCATGATATTGATGTATTATGGGTTGGAGCCCGTACAACTGCAAATCCGTTTGCGGTGCAAGAAATTGCTGATACATTAAAAGGAACCGATAAAATTGTATTGGTCAAGAATCCGGTAAATCCAGATATGGCTTTGTGGCTGGGTGGTGTGGAACGTTTGCATGCGGCAGGAATTAAGAATTTAGGCGTTATTCACAGAGGTTTTTCTACGTATGAAAAAACGAAATACAGAAACATTCCTGAATGGCAGATAGCTATTGAATTGCAAAATAAATTCCCTGATTTGCCTTTGATCATTGATCCCTCCCATATTACAGGAAACCGTGAGATGATTCTTGAAGTGACTCAAGAAGCATTAGATCTGAATTACGACGGTATGATTATCGAGACGCATACTGATCCGGATAATGCATGGAGTGATGCAGCGCAACAAGTGACACCAGATGCTTTGAAACAGATTTTCAAAGATTTGAAAGTGAGAAAAGTAAGTGGTGATACGGACGAGTTTGCTAATAAAATGACAAAATTGAGAGCGAATATTGATGTTCTGGATTCGAATTTATTGGAATTGTTAGGCAAACGGATGAAAGTGGCTGACGAAATTGGTCAAGTGAAAAAAGACGCTAACGTTGCTGTATTGCAAAACAATCGTTGGAACGAAATTTTAGGAAAAATGATTTTGGAAGGCGAGAAGAAAGGGTTGACAGAAGAGTTTGTACTAAAAATGTTCAAAGCGATTCACCAAGAAAGTATTGGTCACCAAGAAAAAGTGTTGAATGCTTAATAATACAAGGAAATAAATTTTTATTAAAAACCTACAAATATTTGTAGGTTTTTTGTAGTATTGCGTAGTCTTAATAATTAAAACTTATGAGAAAATTATCGTTTGCAGTATTAAATATGATTTTTTTAGGGTTTCTCTTTATCTCATGTAATTCTAATGAGGATGTAACTCCACCTTCTAACAAGAGTTATGATATGGTGACTACTTTCGCAGGATCTGGTTTACCTAACGCTAGTGAAGATGGAGTAGGAACTCAAGCTACTTTTTGGAGACCAGAAGATCTTGTGGCAGACGCAGGAGGTAATTTGTATGTGGTAGAAGTAGGTGCTAGCAAGATTCGGAAAATTAGTCCTGCAGGAGTAGTAACTACTTTTGCAGGTAATATCATTCCTGGAAGCATTGATGCTATAGGTATAGAAGCAAGTTTTGCAGGACCTTCAGGGCTCACAATTGATGCTTCTGGTAATCTATATATAGCTGATACAGGTAATAATAAGATTCGCAAAATTTCTCCAACGGGTGTGGTAACTACTGTAGCAGGAACAGGAGTTGGCGGTAGTGTTGATGGAGATAGAAGTCAAGCAAGTTTTCTTGCCCCTACTGATGTTGCTGTAGATGCTTCAGGAAATCTATATGTAGCTGATATTTCAAATAATAAGATTCGCAAAATTAATCCATCAGGTACGGTAAGTACTTTTGCCGGTAGTGGAGCCGAAGGTAGCGTAGATGGCATAGGTGTTTTAGCTAGTTTACATCATCCTAGTTCTATTACTATAGATACCTCAGGGAATCTATATGTATCAGAATGGGGTAGTCATAAAATCCGTAAAATTAGCCCTACAAGGGTAGTGACTACTTTAGCCGGAGGCGGCATATACGGTGTTGATGGTACTGGTAGTAATGCAGGTTTTGGTCTTCCTAGTGGCCTTACAATTGATGCTTCAGGAAATCTATATGTTGCGGATGTTCATTCTAATAAAATTCGTAAAATAACTCCTGCTGGAGTTGTAACTACGTTTGCTGGTACAGGAATAGCAGGTAGTCTTGATGGATTACTTGCTACTGCGACATTTGATAGACCTTTTGGTGTTGCAATAGATAATAATGGGAATGTATATATTGCTGGAAATGGGAAAATAAGAAAAATTGCTTACGAATAGATAGTGTAATTACGAATGCCACTCTAAAAATGTTCAAAGCGATTCACCAGGAAAGTATTGGTCACCAAGAAAAAGTACTAAACGCCTAGTCCGTATTTTTTAAATATAAATCCCTGCAGCTTTTGTCAAAAGTTGTGGGGATTTTCTATTTTTAATTGTATGTAAAGTTGCTCAAAGTGAAAAACTTTAAACTTTTAAACTTTAAACCTAAAACAAAGAATTATCTTTGCAAAGTCTTAGATTTTAAATCAGAAATCTAAAATAGTTAATCTTCAATCAAATAATCCTTTATGACAGGACTAGTTTACAAATCTACAGGAAGTTGGTACACCGTAAAATCCGAACAAGGGGATTTTATTGAATGCCGTATGAAAGGGAAATTCCGAATTAAAGGAATCAAAAGCACCAATCCTATTGCTGTAGGTGATATTGTGGATTATGAACTAGAAGAATCATCCGATACTGTTACGGGAACCATTCATAACATTCATGACAGAAAGAATTATATCGTTCGGAAATCAGTGAATTTATCCCATCAGATGCATATTATTGCGTCTAATATTGACAGGGTTTTCTTGCTGGTAACCATCAATAATCCGCCAACGACTTTTAACTTTATTGACCGTTTTCTGGTTACTGCCGAAGCGTATGGAATTGAAACTATACTGGTTTTTAATAAAATAGATACGCTAGACGATGCCACGCTGGATGAACAATTGTACATGCAGCATGTGTATCAGGAAATTGGATATAAATGTTTGCGCGTTTCTTCGACTGAAATGAAAGGAATAGAGGAATTGAAAGAAATGATGATTGGGAAAGTGAGCATGTTCTCTGGACATTCCGGAGTTGGGAAATCGACATTGGTCAATGCTATGGAGCCTTCTTTACATCTGAAAACAAAGACAATTTCTGAAGCAAGCAAGCAAGGGCAACACACGACGACTTTTGCCGAAATGTATGATTTGTCTTTTGATGCCAGAATCATCGATACGCCCGGGATCAAAGGTTTTGGAATCGTAGACATGGATACAGCAGAAATCAGTGGTTATTTTCCTGAATTTTTTAAGTTGAAAGAGCAATGTAAATTCAATAATTGCTTGCATAAAGATGAGCCGCATTGCGCTATTAAAGGGGCTTTAGAAAAAGATGAAATCGCTTGGTCCCGTTATAGAAGTTACCTTAAAATTCTGGAAGGAGACGATGAAAATTACCGTACTGATATTCATAACGAGGATCGAATAATCAGTGACAAAACTAGGGAATAAATAAGGGAGCGTTAAACAACTAATTACAAATTAATTGTACTATTTTTGAATAAATAATTTCACAATATGATTACCTATCTTAAAATAAATGGATTTAAATCTTTCTATAATTTTGAAATGGAATTTACACCATTTACAGTAATTGCTGGTGCAAATGCTTCTGGAAAAAGTAATTTATTTGATGCACTAACTTTATTGTCTAGACTTGCTGAATCTGATAATCTTAAAAGAGCTTTTAATGAGCAAAGAGGCGAGTTTATTGAATTATTTACACAATACGGAGATGACAAATTTGCTTCAGAAATAGAATTTGTTGTAGAAATGTTAGTAAACAAAAATATAAAAGATGCTTGGGGTAATGAGGGTAAATTAAAATATACTCGATTAAGGTATGAATTGTCAATTAAGAGAATAACAAATTCATCAGGAATAGAAGATTTATTAGTTTCAAAAGAAAATTTAATTAAATTAAATCATCAGGAAGACAAATGGATTAATTTAATATCAAAAAAGACATTAGCGTTTTGGAGACCTAAAGTAGTTACAGGAAAAAGGGGGATTCCATATATTCAAACCGGAACTGAAAATAATTTACCTACCGTTTTAGTTTCACAAGACGGAACGACTGGTAATAAAAGAAGATTTCCTTTAAGTAATGCAACAAGAACAGTTTTAAGTAGTTTTGATACAGTTGATTTTCCACACGTTTTAGCCGCAAAAGAAGAAATGAAAAGCTGGAAATTTTTGCAATTAAATCCTGAAGATTTGCGTCAAGCAACTAGTAAAAATAATGGAGAAGATAATATATCTACAAGCGGAAAAAATTTAGCTGCTGCTTTGTATCGTATTAAGCAAGAAGACAAATATGCTTTAAAAGAAATTTCAAGAAAACTTAATAAATTTTTGCCGAACTTTATTGAGGTTGATGTAATAGATGATAAAGAAAATAAACAATTTTTAATAAAATTAAAAGATGTTGAGAAAAAAGAATTTTCATCAAGAGTTTTATCTGAAGGAACTTTAAGGATTTTGGCATTGTGCATTTTAGAATTTGATTATAAACATACGGGTTTGCTTTGTTTCGAAGAACCAGAAAATGGTATTCATCCATTTAGAATTAAAGCAATGACTGAATTGTTAAAAGATTTGAGTGTCGATTTTAATCAAGAAGAAACTCCTTTACGTCAAGTGATTGTAAACACACATTCGCCTGTTTTGGTTGGTAATATGATGAATTGGCAAAACGACACGAATGTAAGTATTTGGTATGCTCAAATGAGAAATACAATTACGGAAATAAACAAGACGAGATTAAAAATTAGTACAACCAAAATAAATAGAGTGATAAAAGATAATAGTTTGCAACAACTTCATTTGGTTTTTTCTGAACAAGACAGAAAATTAACCTTAGCAATTGTAAATGATTATTTGCAAACTGCTGAATTTGAAGATAACATTATTTAATATTTATGAGTAATTTTATTTTAACTGGTTTGTTTACCGAAGGAACTACAGATAATAGATTTTTGGAAAGTGTTGTGAAAAGAACTTTAGAAGAAGTTGCTTTCGATTGCAAAGGAGATATAGATGTAGAACTAGAAATAATTAAGATTGATAAAAAAGATTTGAGTTTTAGTGATCAAGTATTAGAAGCTTCAAAGTCTGCTTTTGAAAAATTTAGCATCTTATTATTATTTGTTCACACAGATTCAGACGATACAAATGATGAATTAATTTTTGCATCAAAAATTGTTCCTGCCCAAAAAAGACTTTCAGATCAAGATGGCAGTTCTTATTGTAAAGAAATGATTGCTATTGTACCAATTCACATGACAGAAGCTTGGATGATTGCAGACAGAGAGCTCTTGAAAAGTGAAATAGGTATTGATAAAACCGATGCAGAATTAGGAATTCATTTAAACCCTGAAAGATTAAAAAATCCTAAAAATATAATTGAAGAAATAATCCGTTTGTCCAAAGAAGATTTAACTAAGAGGAGAAGAAATAATGGTTTAAATATTTCTGATTTATACCAAATTATGGGCCAAAAAGTTGAACTGTCAGAATTAGAAAAATTACCATCTTATTTGAAATTTAAAAATTCCTTGATAATAAAACTTAAAGAATTGAATTTTTATCATAAATAATGAAAATCGTCCTCCAAAGAGTTTCCCAAGCCTCCGTAACCATCGATACTAAAGTCGTAGCCGATATCCAGAAAGGATTGTTGGTTTTGGTTGGGATTGAAGATTTAGACAATCAAGAAGATATCAATTGGTTAGCTTCAAAAACAGTCAATATCCGTATTTTTGGTGATGAAAATGATGTTATGAACTTATCGGTCAAAGATACAGATGGCGATGTTATTGTGGTAAGTCAATTTACTTTGCACGCCGCTACTAAAAAAGGCAATCGTCCTTCCTATATCAAAGCTTCAAAACCAGAAATAGCTATTCCATTATACGAGAATTTTGTGCTTCAGCTGGAGAAAGAATTGGGTAAAAAAGTACAAACTGGCGTTTTTGGTGCAGATATGAAAGTACTTTTGCTGAATGATGGTCCTGTAACGATAGTAATTGACAGTAAAAATAGAGAGTAGGTTTCCGTAGAGTTCTACAAACATAAAAAGTAAATACCGGAAATTGTTATAAGAAACACCTCACTGAAGGTGTTTTTTTAGGTTCCAATTCTTTACATTTGTTCAAATACTACTGAGATGACTTTAGAACAATACATTCAAAATATAAATTCCGCCTACAAAAGAGGTAATGCAACAGAACACACCTATCGTGGCGATTTGAAGCAACTTATCGAAAGTATTGTTCCGGATGTTGCCGCAACCAATGAACCCAAACGACAACAATGCGGAGCTCCAGATTATATTATCACCAAAAAAGATATTCCAATTGGGTTTATTGAGGCTAAAGATATTGGCGACAAAGATTTATCGGGAGCAAAGAAAACGGCAAACAAAGAACAATTTGACCGCTATAAAAATTCGCTCAACAATTTAATTTTTACCGATTACTTAGATTTTCATCTTTATATCGATGGTGTTTTTATAACAAAGATCGCCATTGCCGTCCTTCGACAAGCTCAGGATGACAATAAAATGGAAATCATTCCTTTACCGGAAAACTTCGCAGCTTTCACCAACCTTATTAAAGATTTTTGTATTCACAGTAGTCAATCTATAAAAAGTTCCAAGAAACTGGCAGAAATGATGGCGGGAAAAGCCCGATTGTTATCAGATGTTATCGAACAAGCTTTGACTTCTGACGAAAATAATAGTGAAGACAGTACATTGAAAGACCAAATGAACGCTTTCAAAGAAATCCTGATTCACGATATTACACCCAAAGGTTTTGCCGATGTCTATGCACAAACCATCGCATACGGTATGTTTGCCGCGAGATTGCACGACCCAACGTTACCTACTTTTTCCAGACAAGAAGCCGCCGAACTAATCCCAAAATCCAATCCGTTTTTGCGAAAACTCTTTGGCTACATTGCAGGACCGGATCTTGACGACCGTATCAAATGGATTGTAGATTCTTTAATAGATATTTTCTTGGCATGTAATGTGGAACAAATCTTGAAAAATTACGGCAAAAGCACCAAAATGGAAGATCCCATCATTCATTTTTATGAAACGTTCCTAAGTGAATACGATCCGAAATTACGAAAAGCACGTGGCGTTTGGTACACACCAAAACCTGTAGTCAATTTTATCGTTCGTGCCGTTGATGATATCTTGAAAACGGAATTCGATTTGCCGCAAGGTTTGGCAGACACGAGCAAAACAAAGATAAAAATTGACCTTCAAGGTAAAAAAGTAGATCAAGAAGTGCATCGCGTTCAAATTCTGGATCCGGCAACGGGAACCGGAACTTTTCTGGCGGAAGTAGTCAAGCACGTTCACAAAAAATTCAAAGGACAGCAAGGCGTTTGGAGCAATTATGTAGAAACGCATTTATTGCCTCGACTGAACGGATTTGAGTTATTGATGGCGAGTTACGCCATGGCGCATTTGCAAATGGATTTACTGCTGACTGAAACTGGATATTCCCCTCCAACTGGAGGGGTGCCCAACGGGCGGGGTGGTTCTTCTCAGCGTTTAAAGATTTACTTAACCAACTCTCTTGAAGAAAGTCATCCTGACACGGGAACATTATTTGCCAATTGGTTGAGTTCCGAAGCCAATGAAGCCAATTTCATCAAACGTAACACTCCCGTAATGTGCATTATTGGGAATCCACCGTATAGTGGCGAAAGCAACAACAAAGGTGAATGGATTATGAAATTGATGGAAGATTACAAAAAAGAACCGGGCGGAAAAGAAAAACTGAAAGAACGAAATCCAAAAGCAATAAATGACGATTACGTAAAGTTTTTACGTTATGGACAACATTATATTGAGAAAAATGGCACCGGTGTTTTGGCGTTTATCAATCCACATGGATTTTTGGATAATGTCACTTACAGAGGAATGCGTTGGAATTTATTGAAAACCTACGACAAAATTTATACCATTGATTTACACGGAAACAACAAGAAAAAAGAAAAATCGCCTGATGGTTCTGCCGATGTTAATGTTTTTGATATTGAGCAAGGCGTTTCTATAAATATTTTTGTAAAAACAGGGAAGAAAAAAGCCAACGAATTGGGACAAGTTTTTCATTATGATTTGTTTGGAAAACGTGACTTTAAATATGATTTTTTAGAACAAAATTCTTTAAAAACAATTTCTTACATAGAACTACCTAATGTTTCACCAAATTATTTTTTTGTCAGTAAGAATTTTGAAGAGCAAAAAAATTATGACAAAGGATTTGATATTAATATCTTATTTAAAGTTTCTACTAGTGGTGTCAAAACTCATAGTGATAGTACTTTAGTGAATTTCAATAAATTTGATTCATCTAATCATTTATATGATTATCGTCCTTTTGACACAAGGAATATTGAATATGATCTTAAAAAAGTCCAGCGTCATAGATATTCTGTAATGAGACATATGCTGCAAGAGAATATTGCTATTATGACTTGTAGGCAATTATCTACTTATGACTTTCAACACATATTAGTTTCGAAAAATTTAATAGATATGTGTACAGTTTCTTTACAAACAAAAGAAACTACATACGCATTTCCACTCTACCTTTATCCAGAAACGAACGGACAACAACAATCCCTGTCAGGGTTCGAAACCCTGACAGGGTTGAACGAACCTACCGAGATTTTAAAAAGAATCCCCAATCTAAACGTAGAAATCATCAATCAAATCGCCAAACAATTAGGATTGACTTTTGTTGCTGAAAAAGAACCAGAAGGCAATGTTTGTATGGCAAATAATCCCGAAGTTCGTCCCGAGTACAGAGAAACATTTGCTCCGATCGATATTCTCGATTACATCTATGCCGTTTTGCATTCGCCAACCTACCGAGAGAAATACAAAGAATTCCTGAAAATTGATTTTCCTAAAATTCCATATCCAAAAGACACCAAAACCTTCTGGGAATTGGTCGAATTAGGGTCACAAATACGAGAAATTCATTTGCTGGAAAGCGCAACAGTAGAAGAATTTATTACAGAATTTAATATTGATGGCGATTGTGTGGTAAACAAACCACGATTCGAAAATTCCCCTCCTCCGGAGGGGTGTCCGCAGGACGGGGTGGTAAATAATCTTACCCAACAAATACACTTCATTAATAAAACCCCTATTCAACAAAACCCCATTTTAGAACTCCCTTATAATCCCAAATTAAAAGAAAGAGCCAGAGAACTTCGCCAAGCCGAAAATCTATCCGAAGTACTTTTTTGGATGCAAGTAACCAAAGGAGGATTTCATAAAATAGATTTTGACAGACAACGCATTATAGGAAATTATATAGTTGATTTTTACGTCAAAAAATTTGGTTTAGTAATCGAAATCGATGGAGCAAGTCACGATAGCAAAGAAAAATATGATGCTGTTAGAGAAGCCTATTTGATTTCATTAGGATTAAAAGTATATCATATTCCCGTTGTTGAAGTACTACAGAATATGAAAGTCGTAATGAAAAACTTAGAGCTTTTTATAATCAAGGAATATGGAAAACCATCAGAGTCGTCATTGCATAAAAAAGAAGAACCACCCCACCCTTCGGGCACCCCTCCAGTGGAGGGGAATTTAAAAACGGGTTCATGCGGAAGAGTATATATCAACGAAACCCAATATTTCGACAACGTTCCTGAAATAGCTTGGAATTTCTACATTGGTGGTTATCAACCCGCTCAAAAATGGCTCAAAGACCGTAAGGAACGCAAACTGGAATTTGACGATATTGCACATTATCAAAAAATCATTGTAGCACTAAGTGAAACGGATAGATTAATGAAAGTAATTGATACAATAGCAATAGAATAGTTATGGAAGAAAACGTAAAAAAATTTATTTTATACACCGCACCAAGCGGAGAAATACGTGTTGATGTTTTACTGCAAAACGAATCGGTATGGCTTTCGCAAAAAGCAATGGCGTTATTGTTTGACTGCAGTGCAGACAATGTTTCATTACACTTAAAAAATATTTTTGAAAGTAAGGAATTAGAAGAAAATGCAGTTACCGAGGTTTTCTCGGCAACTGCATCAGATGGCAAAACCTACAAAGTAAAACATTACAGTCTTGACGCAATAATTTCTGTTGGTTATAGAGTAAACTCTACCAAAGCTACACAATTCAGGATTTGGGCAACCCAGACTTTAAAAGAATATATTATAAAAGGGTTTGTGCTTGACGACAATCGTTTAAAACAGGGTCAAGCAATTTTTGGAAAAGATTATTTTAAAGAATTACTGCAAAGAGTTCGTTCGATTCGCGCAAATGAAAGAAGAATTTACCAGCAAGTAACGGATGTTTTTGCTGAGTGCAGTATTGACTATGACAGCAATGCCGATATCACAAAAAATTTCTATGCCACAGTTCAAAATAAATTTCATTTTGCTATAACCGGTAATACTGCTGCCGAAATAATAGCGAAAACTGCCGACTCCAAAAAGGAAAATATGGGATTAACGACTTGGAAAAATAGTCCAAGTGGAAGGGTTTTGAAATCGGATGTGGTAGTTGCCAAAAATTATTTACAAGAAAAAGAAATTAAACAATTGGAGCGCACCGTAACGGGTTACTTTGATTACATAGAAGGATTGATAGAGCGGGAGAATACTTTTACGATGAGTCAATTGGCAACAAGTGTGAATAAATTTCTAAACTTTAATGATTATAAGGTTTTGGATGGTAAAGGGAAAATTTCTAAAATACAAGCTGATAAAAAAGCAATCGCTGCCTATGAAGCCTTTAATAAAACACAGAAAATAATTTCTGATTTTGATAAAGAAATAAAAAAACTAAAAAAATGAACCTAAAAAATTCCCAACTCGACGTAGATACTTGGATTAAAGAACACGGCGTTCGTTACTTTAACGAATTGACCAATATGGCGCAGCTTACCGAAGAAGTAGGGGAAGTGGCCCGAATCATTGCCCGTCGTTACGGCGAACAATCCGAAAAAGAAAGCGATAAAGACAAAGACCTTGGCGAGGAATTAGCCGATGTAGTTTTTGTGGTATTGTGTTTAGCCAACCAAACCGGAATTGATTTACAAGCCGCTTTTGATAAAAAAATGGATCTAAAATCCATTCGAGACAAAGACCGTCACAAAAACAATGAAAAACTCAAATAATTTGTGAAGTATAAATTATGAATTATAAATGCGGAGTGGTAAATTGCGACTCAAAAATTATTTGAGTTAAAAATGAAAGTATAATTCATATCTCATAACTCACAACCCATAATTACAAAAATGAATTTACTGTTACAAACTTCCCAATCCAATTTACAAGCTCAAATTGCAGTTACTGGCTCAAAAAGCGAAACAAACCGCTTGTTATTGTTACAGGCCTTATTCCCAAACATTACTTTGGCAAATACTTCGAACTCTGATGATAGTGAAGTCATGCAAAAAGCATTGCTAGGAAACGAGGAAATAGTTGATATTCATCATGCAGGAACAGCCATGCGTTTCCTGACCGCTTATTTTGCTGTGAACGAAAGCCGCGAAGTAGTTTTGACTGGTTCTCAAAGAATGACGGAGCGCCCGATAAAAGTTTTGGTGGAAGCCTTGGAACAATTAGGTGCGAAAATAACGTACGAGAAAGAACCAGGATATCCGCCCATTCGTATCAAAGGACAAAAAATAACAGCTTCTAAAGTGAACATTCCTGCCAATGTGAGCAGTCAATACATATCGGCCTTATTATTAGTGGCGCCAAAACTGGAAAACGGTATTGAAATCACTTTGGTTGGTGAAATCACTTCAGTTCCTTATATCAAAATGACCCTGGCTTTGTTGAATGATTTGGACATTAAAACCAGTTTTGAAGGGAATGTAATTACTATTTATCCAAAACAAGCAGTAGCATCAAAAGTAATGACTGTTGAATCCGATTGGAGTTCGGCTTCTTACTTTTTTAGTTTGGTTGCTTTGGCTGAAAATGCTACTGTTTCATTGACCAGTTATACAGAAACCAGTTTACAAGGCGATTCGGCTTTGGTAGAAATCTATAAGCTAATGGGAGTTGAAACGCATTTTGAAGGAAATAAAATGACGCTTACCAAACAAGGGAATTTTATTCCTCAAACTCTAAATCTTGAACTAAATAATACGCCGGATATTGCCCAAACCATTGTTGTTACCTGCCTTGGATTAGGAATTGGTTGCCATCTAACAGGCTTACATACCTTGAAAATTAAAGAAACAGACCGACTGGAAGCACTACGAATTGAGCTAACAAAACTCGGAGCGAGCATATCCGTTACCAATGATAGCTTGACGCTTTTGACTTCAAGTGAAATCAATCACAACATTAAAATTGCAACCTACAACGACCACAGAATGGCAATGGCATTTGCACCATTAGCGTTGAAAGTACCCATAATCATCGAAAATGCCGAAGTCGTTTCAAAATCATATCCGGATTTTTGGGAAGATTTAAAAAGTTTAGGTTTCGAAATTTCGTAAAAAACCCTCAATTCATTGGGCGAAAAGATGTTTCCCTTTTCCCTCTCCTTTGGAGAGGGCTGGTGTGAGGAAAAATAAATTGCAAAACACTTGACAACGCCTATCTCACAATCGTATATTTGCACACTCGAATTAAGATTGTCATCCTGAGCGCAGACGAAGGACATAACTCATAATTCATAACTTATAACTTTTTAAGATGAAACTATCACATTTTCAATTCGATTTGCCAAAAGAACTTCTTGCTGAATATCCAGCTGAAAACAGAGACGAAGCACGTCTAATGGTTATAGATCGTAAGAAAGGGACTATAGAGCATAAAATGTTCAAAGATGTTATTGATTATTTTGACGAAGGCGATGTTTTAATTCTCAATAATACTAAAGTTTTTCCGGCACGTTTGTATGGTAACAAGGAAAAAACAGGCGCAAGAATCGAAGTTTTTTTACTTAGAGAATTAAATGCAGAGCAAAGACTTTGGGACGTTTTAGTAGATCCGGCCCGAAAAATCAGAATTGGTAACAAATTGTATTTTGGAGATGATGATTCATTAGTCGCTGAGGTGATAGATAATACTACGTCTCGTGGAAGAACATTGCGTTTTCTTTACGACGGTTCTTATGAAGAATTCAGAAATAAATTAACGGAACTTGGAGAAACTCCAATCCCAAAATACATTTCTAGAGACGTAACTCCGGAAGATGCGGAACGTTACCAAACTATTTATGCCAAAGAAGAAGGATCTGTTGCAGCGCCAACTGCAGGATTGCATTTCTCTAAACATTTAATGAAAAAACTGGAAATCAAAGGAATCAAATTTGCCGAAGTAACCCTTCACGTAGGTTTGGGAACTTTTAATCCGGTTGAGGTTGAGGATTTATCAAAACACAAAATGGATTCCGAGGAATTAAAAATCACTCAAGAAGCATGTGATATTGTAAATAACGCAAAAGTTCATAAAAAAAGAATCTGTACCGTAGGAACAACATCTATGCGTGCCGTAGAAAGTTCAGTTTCGTCACATAATACACTGAATCCTTTTGACGGATGGACAAATAAATTTGTGTTTCCACCTCATGAATTTACGATTCCCACCTGTATGATTACTAATTTTCACACGCCAAAATCAACTTTATTAATGATGGTTTCCGCTTTTTGTGGCCACGATTTAATGAAAAAAGCATACGCAGAAGCAATCGAAAAAGAATACAAATTCTATTCTTACGGTGATGCAATGATGATCATCTAATCTGAATTCATTTCAGTCTAAATAACAAGATCTCGTCAGCAATGGCGAGATCTTTTGGTTTCTTCCGAGCGCAGTTTTATAAGGGTGTGCCCCAAGGGTCGCGCTGTACGCTGTATCTTTATTTTCTTAAAGAGAGAAAATAAAGGATGCCGCTTCCATCCCTCACACAAAACGTTTGGAATATGTGAGGACTTTTTGTGTAAAAAGAAATTTAAAACGGTATCTCAATTTTGTGTCTGAATAAATTTGTTACAGCTATTTTTTTGTCAAGTCGAGCGCAGTCGAGATACCGCGTTGAGTTTTGACTGCGCTCGACTTAATATATATTCTGAAGCCTTAAATTGTAATTTGAAAACACCGATACCTGCTTTTTTTAGATTTCGTAAGTCAGAGTCGGCATTCTCAGCAACACTCGTGGCTTGTATACTTGCATCTTTAGTTGCCTGAGCAATCATTTTATTTTTAGTTCGGCCAGTTTGATGTACTAATATTCCACGCCAGAATTAATCAATTCACGGGATTGTCACGATAATTTTTCAATTTTGTTTACTTCCTTAGATTGGATACTCACACTTTGAGTTAACGTGAATCCAGTAAGAATTTGCTGTCTCGTAGTTCCGTTTTTGTTATAAGTAGTTCCAAAATCTTTATTGAAATTTCCCGCAGAGAACATCATTTCATAGGCAATAACTCTTTTGCTGGATAAATACTTTTTTTCTTTTCTCTCTGTCCTCATCCAATGCGACGTTGGCCTTTTTCAAAGTGGTACTTTTTCACTACTTTTACAAAACAAAATACAAATCATGATTTTCGAAAACACCCTTGAATTTGCAAAACACCTCGATTTACAAGATCCTTTACACAAATACCAAGACGAATTTATTTTTCCGAAGGTACAAGGAAAAAAAGTAATTTATTTTACTGGAAATTCTTTAGGATTGCAGCCGAAACGCACCAAAGCGTATGTAGATGAAGTCATGAATGATTGGGCAAATCTAGCTGTTGAAGGACATTTTTACAGTGAAAAACCATGGTGGGATTACCACGAACGATTCGCAGATCCGTTGAGTAAAATTGTTGGTGCTTTACCAAGCGAAGTTACCGTGATGAATACATTAACGGTAAATCTTCATTTACTGATGGTTTCCTTTTACCAACCTACACAAACCAGATATAAAATTATTTGCGAAGAAAAAGCATTTCCTTCGGATCAATATATGTTTCAAAGTCAGGTCGATTTTCACTCCCAAAACCTGGGGATACAACTCGAGGATGCAATTGTTGAGATTAAGCGTCGCGATGGCGAACACAACATTCGCTTAGAAGATGTGTTGGCAAAAATTGGGGAAGTAGGTGATGAGTTGGCTCTGGTCTTAATTGGGGGGGTCAATTATTACACAGGACAGGTATTTGATATGAAAACTATTACCGCTGCAGGTCATAAAGTGGGAGCCTACGTAGGCTGGGATTTAGCGCACGCCGCAGGAAATATTAAGCTGGAATTGCACGATTGGAATGCGGATTTTGCCGCTTGGTGCAGTTATAAATACATGAATTCAGGGCCAGGAAATGCTTCTGGATGTTTTATTCATAAAAAGCACCACAACAATGCAGCGTTACCCAGATTTGCCGGATGGTGGGGACATAATAAAGAACGTCGTTTCAAGATGGAACAAACCTTTGATCCTATTCAAGGCGCTGATGGCTGGCAAATTAGTAATCTTCCAATACTTTCTCTGGCGCCTTATTTAGCATCTGTAGACATGTTTGATGAAATTGGGATGGATGCTTTGATCCAAAAAAGAAATGCGATCACTTCTTATTTAGAATTCATTCTGCATGAAATAGACAAAGAAGTGGATAGTAGTTTCGAAATTATAACACCGTCAAATCCCACAGAAAGAGCATCACAATTGTCCGTATTGCTTCATGGGGAAGGCCGCAGTTTGTTTGATTATTTAATGCAAAATGGAGTAATCACGGATTGGCGTGAACCTAATGTTATCCGCTTAGCGCCAGTGCCTCTGTATACTTCTTTTGAGGATATATATCAATTTGGGCAAATTTTGAAAGCAGGAATTCAGTCTTAAAACTGGCATTAAATAACACAAAAAATAGTTTTAATTTTATAAACGTAATTAACAGGGTTAAGCCTTTCTTTGTATTCGTACTAATTATGAAAATTAAAATTATGAAAGCATTATATTTTATACTAATAGCTGCAAGTATTGTTTCTTGTCAAAATCAAGGAAAAATGGACATTCAAAAAGCCAAACAGGCTACTGTAGACTCCATGAAAGTTGAAATCGAAAAACAAAGAGTGATCGACTCAATGCAGGTAGAAATGGTTAAAATCCAGGAAGCTAAAGTAGAAACTCAAAAAGAAGTAGTTGTTGTGGATCAACAAACAGCGGGGACTACTACAAAAAATAAAGGTTGGAGTGGTGCTGCAAAAGGAGCCGTAATTGGTGCCGGCGTTGGTGCCGCCACAGGGGCAATCATCAGTAAGAAAAAAGGACAAGGTGCTATAATAGGTGGTTTAGCCGGTGCGGGAGTAGGGGCAGGTACAGGCGCTATTTTAGATAGTAAAAAACAGTAAATAGATTTTTCAATATAGCTTGGAGTGTTTAAGTTCAAAAAGAATTTAAACACCCCTTTTTATTTAGCGCTATCTAGTTTAATAGGAATCCATATTAGTGATAATTTCGTGCGCCTTAACTTTGATTTTATACATTTCTTCCGGATTCATTTTGTTCAATAAATTCATCATCATTGCCATGCGCTGGTTCCCTTTGAAATACTCTTTTTTCTCATCTAGGAAATTCCAATACAGCGTATTGAAGGGACAGGCTTTGTCGCCAAATTTCTCTTTGACATTGTAGTGGCATTTAGAGCAATTATTACTCATTTTGTTGATGTAACTTCCAGAGGAAACATAGGGTTTTGTGGCAATTATTCCTCCATCGGCATATTGTGACATCCCGCGTGTGTTGGGCATTTCAACCCATTCAATCGCATCAATATACACGCCCAGATACCAAGCGTCTACTTCGTCAGGATGAATTTGTGTCAGTAGTGTAAAATTCCCAATAATCATAAGTCTCTGGATGTGGTGCGCGTAGGCTTCATCTAAACTTTGATTAATCGCGTGACTCATGCAATTCATTTTGGTTTTACCTGTCCAGAAAAAATCAGGAAGCTTGTTTTTGTTTTGCAAGACATTCATTTTAGCATAATCAGGCATTTCTTTCCAGTATATTCCTCTTATATATTCGCGCCAGCCTAAAATTTGACGCACAAAACCTTCTACTTGTGAGATAGTTATTTCTATTTCATTGTCATGATAAAAAGCAATCACGGTCTCGAGGACTTCCTTTGGAGAAAGCATTTTGCTATTCATGGCAAAAGACAAACGAGAATGGAAAAGGAATTTTTCATCGGTATGCATTGCATCTTCGTAATCACCGAAATGTTTCAACAGATTTTTACAGAAATAATCTAAAACCTCGAACGATTGCTCGCGCGAAGTAGGCCAACTGAAATTATCTAAATCGATGTTTCCAAAAGTGATGATCCCAGCTTCTTTAATTTGGGCAACAACTTTAGAAACATTGGTGTGAAAATTCTTTTCAGAAGGCACAGGAACTTCTCCTTTGTATTTTTTGCGATTATCGGCATCAAAATTCCATTGATTTCCCACAGGAGTTGACCCATTCATTAACAAATGATGTTTTTTACGCATGCTGCGATAAAAATTTTCCATTAGCAACAGCTTTTTACCCTCAAAAAAATCGGAAAGTTCATGACGCGTAGTGTAAAAATGCTCGGAGTCAAAAGCTTCTGATTCTATTTTTAGATTGGAACAAATTGTTTTTAGTTGTTGGTCCAATCGGTATTCATCAGGGAATTGATATTCAAATTTTTCGATTTTATATTTTTCGATACAGAAAGCAATAATTTTTTCTAGATCCTGAGGATTATCGCCATCAGTAATTTGAAAATATAAGGCTTGATGTCCTCGTGATTGTAGGGCTGTGTAAAAATTTCTCATCGCCATAAAAAAGGCCACCACTTTTTGGATGTGATGTTTTACATACGCTGATTCCTGACGCATTTCGGCCAGTACATAAATAGTGTTATGATCTTTCTCCTGCAACCAGGAGTGTTTTAAATTGAGTTGATCTCCAAGGATTAATCGTAGTTTTTTCATTTTTATTTTTTGTAAAAGGAAACAGTAGAAACTTCTTTTCGGGCATATTCAAAACGGTCGATAAGTTTGGGTAAACAATAGCCATCAAGGCCGTTTAGCGCCACAACATTGCCTTTATCAATTTGTAACCACCCATCTTTATGTATTAATTTCTCCTCAAAAAATAAATTTTCGATAGCTGCAATTACATGAATTGTATTGTTTTCCTGGATGTAATATTCATTTAGATATTTGCAATGCAACTGCACAGGGCTTCCTTTTACAAAAGGAGTTTCAATGTTGGTCTTGTATTCTTCTTCCAGGCTTGTTTTATCAAATTCAGAAACGCCTAAATCATAATTTGCGGAGGTATGATGCGCATCGGCAATCATGTCAGCAGTGATGTGATTTACCGTAAAATAACCAGTCTCTTTTATATTTTTGTAGGTGTCTCTGGGAACGGTTGTGGGTCGCATAATGAATCCAATTATGGCAGGATTACTGCCTAAATGTGTGATACTGCTAAAAATTGCTACATTAGTGTTTCCGTCCAATGATTTTGTAGCAAGAAGATTCGCTGATTTATAACCCGTGCACGAATTGATTAAATTCAGTCTTTCAATTTTTTCCATTTTGGAAATAGCTTCTTGAGAAATATGTTTCATCTTTTTACTTTTGAACAAATATACTTTTTGTTTAATTAAAATGGAAATAAATCAAACAAAATAATAAATAAGGCTCAATTATTCATTTTGAATTAATTTTGAATAGACACATTATAAGTAAATTGTTATAATTGACTTATAAATCTTATATATTTGTTGCCAATTTATGTAAAGATGCAAACACTTAAAAAAGTCCTTCTGGTTTTACTCTCTTTATTGTTTCTTTCAGCAATAGTTGTGCTGATTTATGGGTTTTATTTAAAGCCAACCTATGAAGGGGAACTAAAACTTAAAAATATTGGAAAGGAAACCACAGTTTATTTTGATGAATTTGGAGTGCCTCATATTTATGCCGCAAGTTCAAGGGACGCTATGGTTGTGTTGGGTTACGTACATGCGCAAGAACGATTGTGGCAAATGGAATTGATGCGGCGTATTGCTCCGGGACGATTGTCAGAAATTTTTGGACCAGTTGCATTGAAAAGTGATCTGTTTTTTGCCGGATTAGGAATCGAAGAAGCTTCCGGAAAAGCAATCGCAACTTTAGATAAGAAAAGTTCCAGTTATCTATTGACAATGGACTATTTAGACGGGATAAACCAATATATGGCAGAGGGAACTACGCCAATAGAATTCAGTTTAGTTGGTGTCAAAAAAGAAAAGTTTACCATAAAAGACGTCTACAATATTTTTGGATACATGTCTTTTAGTTTTGCTATGGCCCATAAGTCAGATCCTTTGTTGACGGATATTCGGAACAAGTACGGAATGGACTATCTCAAGGATTTTGGCATTGACGGTTCATTTAATACCACAAAAATAAAAAATGCAAAACATAAGCCACAGGAATATGCTGCTATTTCAAAATCAGTAGCCTCACTTTTAGACCAATCCCCTATCCCACCCTTTATAGGAAGCAACAGCTGGGTTCTTTCTCCGAAGAAAACTAAAAAAGGAAAAGTGATTTTTGCCAATGATCCACATATTGGGTTTTCGCAACCCGGAACTTGGTATGAAGCGCACTTAGTAACTCCGGATTTTGAATTGTACGGTTGCTATTTAGCAGGTACTCCATTCCCATTATTGGGACATAACCGTAACTATGCGTACGGATTAACCATGTTTGAAAATGATGATATTGATTTGTACCAAGAAGAAAATAGTCCTGGAAATACGACCGTTTACAAAACGCCAACGGGGTATAGGAATTATGAAATTCGCCAAAAAATTATAAAAATAAAAGATTCTACTGATGTGGTTTTGAATGTAAAAGTGAGTCGTCATGGGCCTATCATGAATGATTTAATTGTTGGGCTGGATAAGGACAAACCAGTGGCAATGTCTTGGATTTATACCCAACAACCCATACGAATTCTGGACGCAGTGTATAGGCTTTCGCACGCTGAAAGCGAGGAAGATTTTCTAAAAGGAGTGGCTCTGATAGCCGCACCGGGACTGAATGTTATGTATGGTGACTCCAAAGGAAATATTGCATGGTGGGCAACAGGAAAATTATACAAGCATAATGAAGGCGTGAATCCGAATTTTATTTTGGATGGGGCGAGCGGGAAGGACGATATCAAGGAATATTTGGATTTCTCCAAAAATCCTTCAGCGGTGAATCCAAAATGGAATTACGTGTATTCAGCCAATAATCAACCAGAAGCAATAGACGGATTTTTGTATCCGGGCTATTACCTTCCTGAAGACAGAGCCAAACGAATCACGCAATTATTGAATAAAAAAACAAAATGGAATAAGGCAACTGTGGGCAGCATGATTTTTGATAATACATCACCAGTTGCGCCTGACGTTGTAGCACGTTTAATTTCGAATCTGGATTACACTACGCTTTCAAATAATGAAAAAGAAGCCTTTGCTGTTTTGAAAAAATGGAAAGGTTCTAATAATCTGGATGATGTAGCACCCACAATCTATAATAAATGGATTTTTAATTATTTAAAAAATACTTTTGAGGACGAACTGGGAGCTGCTAATTTCAAGCAGTTTTTAGGCACGCATATCATGAAGCAAATGATCGCCAGACAACTTGAAAACAAAAACTCACTGTGGTGGGATAATATCAATACAAAAAACCATTCGGAAACAAGGCAAGAAATCGTGTCGCTATCGTTCAAGGAATCGATTGCTGCTTTAGAAAAACAATTGGGCAATTCCGTATCAGCTTGGACCTGGAACAAAGTACATACTCTGGAACATCAGCATCCGTTGGGTAAAATCGCAGCTTTAAGAACTATATTTAATGTTGGTCCATTTGAAGTTTCAGGTTCAACGGAAGTGATTAATAATTTGTTTTTTGATTATACCGAAACGGGTCAGTATCAAGTAAAAGGCGGCCCTTCAACACGAAGAATTATTGATTTCTCAGACATTGAAAATAGCTGGGCCATTTTGCCAACGGGACAATCCGGAAATCCATTCAGTGCACATTATAACGATCAGGCGGAATTGTATAATTCAGGAAAATTCAGAAGAATGAAACTGAACGAAAAGGAGATTATAAGGACTTCGACAAAATTGGTGTTTATTCCCAATAAAAAATGATTGTTTTTTAAAGTTATTAAAATATTAAATCAGTAATTTTGCCTAACTTTTTATAAAAAATTAATGCAAACTCCCCGAAAAATAGCAGTTGTAGGCTCTGGACTAGTCGGATCCTTATTAGCTATTTACCTTCGTAAAGCAGGCCATACTGTTCATATTTACGATAGAAGTCCAGATATCAGGAAGATACAGTTTTCAGGACGTTCTATCAATTTGGCGATGTCTAATCGCGGCTGGAAAGCCTTAGACGGAGTTGGAGTAGGTGATGCTGTTCGAGCGATCGCAATCCCCATGAAAAAACGGGCAATTCATTTAGCGGATAAGCTTAATTTTCAAAATTATGGTCAGGAAGGCGAATCCATTGATTCAATTTCGAGAGGAATTTTAAACCGAAAAATGATCGATTTGGCGGAAGCCGCAGGAGCAGAGTTCTTTTTTGAGCACAAAATTTGGGATGTAACTCTAGAAAATGCAACACTTCATATAGGCGAAACCGAAAGAGGCGCATGGGAAGATAAAAAATACGATATGGTTTTTGGCGCTGATGGTGCTTTTTCAAGAATTCGTCACCGCATGCAGCGCCAGAGTATGTTTGATTATTCGCAAGAATTTCTGCCTATTGGATATAAAGAATTAAATATTCCGGCAAACGGGGATGGATCACATAAATTGGATAAAAATTCGTTTCATATCTGGCCACGAGGCGAATATATGTTGATTGCCTTGCCCAATTTAGACGGAAGCTTTACCTGTACTTTATTTATGCCTTTTGAAGGAGAAAATTCCTTTGATTCCTTAAAGGACAGGAAGTCAGTAGAAGCTTTTTTTGAAAAAAACTTACCGGATACGGTTGATGTTATTCCAAAATTAGCGGAAGATTTTTTCCGGAACCCAACCAGTACATTAGTAACCATGAAGTGTTTTCCGTGGACTTATGAGGATAAGGTTGCCTTGATTGGGGATGCGAGTCATGCCATTGTCCCTTTTTATGGACAAGGAATGAATGCCGGTTTTGAAGATATTTCAGTGCTGTATGAAATGATTGAAAAGTACGGGGATGATTGGAAATCTATTTTTTCCGAATATCAAAAATCCCGTAAACCAAATGCCGATGCTATTGCAGAGCTTTCCTATCGAAATTTTTTAGAAATGAGCTCTAAGACTGCAGATGAAAACTTCCTTTTGCAAAAGAAAATTGAAAAATCATTTTCAGACAAGCACCCTGAAAAATGGATTCCGCTATACAGTCGTGTAACATTTAGTGATCGGCCTTATACAGAAGCGTTGGCTATAGGTGATTATCAAAATGCAATTATGGAAGAAATTTTAAAAATGGAAAATATCAAAGAAATCTGGGATTCAGAAGCAGTTGAAAAGACCATTTTAGAATTATTAAAATAAAAAAAGGACTCTGAATAGAGTCCTTTTTGGTGTTATTTATCTTTTGTTGCCGGTTTCAGTAGGACTCGTAAGGTGCTGTCATTATTGAAATAGCTGAACATCCAATTAACAAAAATAGAGAGTTTGTTTTTGACGCTTAAAATCAACATTAGGTGGATAAACATCCAGGTAAACCAAGCCAATCTTCCTTGGAAACTAAATTTTGGTAAATCGACCACCGCTTTTCGTTTCCCTACTGTAGCCATAGAACCCTTATCATGATACTCGTATTCGATTTGAGGTTTGTTTTTTAGACTTAGTTTGAAGTTTGTGGCTAATACTTTTCCTTGTTCTATAGCAACACTGGCTACTTGCGGATGACCATTGGGATATTTAGGAGTAGCCATGAATGAAATATCACCAAGGGCATACACGTCTTCGAGATTTTCTATTTTATTAAATCGGTCAACAAGATAGCGATTTCCTCTGGTAATACTTTCTTTGGGAATGCCTTCCAGGGTGTTTCCTGTAATTCCTGCTGCCCAGATCACATTTCTGGATGCAATCTTGTCTCCGTTTTGCAGGCTTACGGTCTTACCGTTGTAATGGCTTACAATAGTATCCGTTTTTACAATGACACCTAGTTCCTCCAGATATTTACGAGACGTTTTTTGGGAATCTTCACTCATTGGGTTCAATACGTTCGGAGATCCTTCAAGAATATAAATGGTGAGTTTCGAAAAATCTTTGTCCGGATAATCTTTTGGCAAAATATTTTTTTTCATTTCTGCCAAAGCTCCTGCAAGTTCTACTCCGGTAGGGCCTCCGCCAACAATCACAAAGTTCATTAGCGATTGTAGCTCTTCTGGTGAAGCAATTAAGGCATCTTCAAAAGTTTGTAGAATTTGGTTGCGGAGTTGGATCGCTTCCGGCACCGATTTCATGGGAAATGCAAATTTTTCTATTTCAGCATTTCCAAAATAATTAGTCGTGCATCCAAAGGCAATTATCAAATGGTCGTACTCAAAATCAGCAATAGAGGTTTGTACTATTTTGTGCTCCGGATTAATACGAAGTACATCGGCTATTCGAATGCGGACATTTTTCGAATGCTGAAATACTTTTCGTAACGGAAATGAGATACTGGCAGGTTCAAGCCTTGCTGTGGCTACCTGGTACATCAAGGGTTGAAATTGATGGTAGTTGTTTTTGTCAATCAGTAAAACATCAAAATCTGTATTTTCTAAATCTTGAGCCAAACGCAATCCAGCAAAGCCAGCGCCAACGATTATAATTTTTTTTTGAATTTTCATACTTTTTTTATGGAAAATATAAAGATACAAATTATATAAGGGTTAGTCTGCTTTATTAACTTTTTCTAAAGAAAATGCAGGTTTGCAAATAGCTAAATATTCGCAGACTTCATCAAAAAGATCGGAAAAGTGCACGCGGGTATTCTTCTCTATTTTTATGGACTGTCCTGCTGTAAGAACCATGATCTCGCCTTCAATTATAAATGGTTTTTATTTCCCTTCTTTAGCAATACCACTAAAATCGCCTTTTATGTCGATCATTAAAACAGGAATCCCAAAAGAGGATAGTTGTTGTGAAAGAACTTGGATCGTTTTGGTTTTCCCCGTTCCAGTAGCTCCGGCAATTAACCCATGACAGTTTAAGGTTTTTAAGGGAATTTTTATGGGTGCATTTGCTAGAGCTTCTCCGCCTAATAGTACTCCTCCAAAGTCATACTCTTTCCTTTTGAAAGGTACCCACGCGTTATGTCTTGTATAAAATCTTCTTTTCTGGTCATGATAAGTTTGAATTAAAAGGATTTGTAAGCTACTATTAGTGTTCTTAAATAGGAAATTATGGGGTATAATGCAGTTTTCCTGCTTTTTGACTCTTAATAATAAAAAAATATATTTTTGACTGCTTTTAAACGGTTATTGAAAATTTGTGTTAATATTTCTTAAAAATGTATTTTTTTTTTTGTAAAACGGATGATTTCTTTGTAGATTTTGATATATATGCAATGAGTAAATTGCTAAATGTTTGTTTGAAATAAAATTAATGACAATAAAATTAAAAAAAGTTTTTTTATTTGAACTAAAAATATAAATTTGCTCCACTACAAGTTTATTATAACTAAAATAAATTATTTAAAACTATTAAAATTAAAAAAAATGGCAAACGTTAAAAAAGAAAAGAGTTCAAACGGAGGAGGAATGATTTCAGGAATCATTATTGTGGCATGTGTATTTGTAGGATGGTTGATTTGGAATTTTATAATGGGAGATGGTGCCAATTTTGAAGGCGGAGTAAATACAGGACACCCAATACCGGGTAATTATTTGGCAATGGTATACAAAGGAGGTCCAATTGTACCAGTTTTGATGGGTTTATTGTTGATGACTGTTGTTTTTTCTTTTGAAAGATATTTTGTGATTTCAAAAGCAGCTGGATCAGGAAACTTAGATCAGTTTATGAAAAAAGTACAAGATGATATTAAAGAAGGGAATATTGATGGAGCTATCGCTTTGTGTGATAAACAAAAAGGATCTGTTGCAAATGCAATAAAATCAGCTTTGATCAAATACCAAGATGTTAAAAAAGAAGGATTCAATAGCGAAGAAGCTGCTGAAACAATTCACAAGGAAATCGAAGAGGCTACTTCATTAGAAATGCCAATGTTAGAGAAAAATATGACTATTATTTCATCTTTGGTTTCTTTAGGAACTCTTGCAGGATTATTAGGTACGGTAACAGGGATGATTAAAGCGTTTGGAGCATTAGCTAGTGCAGGTACTCCTGATCAAGCGGCTCTTGCAAATGGTATTTCTGAAGCACTTATCAATACTGCAACTGGAATTTCTACTTCAGTATTAGCAATCGTTTCGTATAACTTCTTTACTTCTAAAATTGATGATTTAACCTATTCTATTGATGAAGCAGGTACTACAATTGTAAATACTTACAGAAGATTTAGAGGAAGCTTAAAACAATAATAATTTTTTTGACGTCATGTGCGTCAAAATAAAATATAAAAAAGATAATGGCTAAACTAAAAATGTCAAAAAAGTCAACGTCAATTGACATGACTGCGATGTGTGATGTTGCGTTTCTTTTGCTTACGTTCTTTATCTTGACCGCTACAGCTAAAGTACCAGAAGCATTGCCGGTAGACACGCCTTCTTCTACAGTTCAGACAAAATTGCCTGAGACAGATTTGGCTACAATTACTATAGGAAAAGGAAAAGTATTCTTTGATCTAAAAGGAAGAGAAGTTCGTAAAAAAACGTTAGAATTAATGGGTCAAAAATATGGTGTTGATTTCTCAGCTGATGATGCTGATAAATTTGCACTAATGGATGGTTTTGGTGTGCCAATTCAAAGTTTGAAGCAAATCATAGAGATGAAAGCTGCAGACAGAGGAAAAGCAAACCAACCAGGTATTCCAAAAGATTCACTTGATAATCAATTAGCGGATTGGATACAAAATGCTCGTATTGCCAATATTGAAATTGCTGATAAAGAATTGCAAATAGCCATAAAAGGGGATGCAAAAGAAGAATATCAGGCAATTAAAAAGGTGATGGATATTTTACAAGATCAAAAAATCAATAGCTTTAATTTAGTTACTGGTTTAAGAGGAGAAGATTTTTAATTAAAAAACATACACTACAATGGCTGAATTAAATACCGGCGACGGTGGAGGCGGAAAAGGTGGTAAAGTAAGAAGTAAAAAACAAAATTCAAAAGTAGATTTAACTGCTATGGTGGATTTGGCATTCTTATTGATCACATTTTTCATGCTGACTACTACGTTGTCAAAACCCCAATCAATGGATTTGGGGTTGCCAGATAAAGAAGACGATCCTAAAATAAATAAGGATATTAAAGTAGATGAAAATCGTACTTTAACAATTATGCTTGGTGAGAACAATAAGGTGGTATATTACATGGGTTTATTGGCTACGCCAATTGCAGGTCCAAAAGATATTGCCTATGGAAAAAACGGAATTCGTAAAGAATTATTGGCTAGAAAAAAATCAGTAGTGGAGCATACTGGAAACAAAGACAAAGGAGTTATTGTGATCATCAAGCCAAGTAAGAAATCTAATTATCGTAACTTAGTTGATATACTTGATGAAATGGCAATTGTTGGCGTTCCAACTTATGCAATTGTAAATGATTTTTCACCTGAGGAAACAAAATTGTTAGAAGGTAAATAAGATTTTAATCTAATAGCCTAATAACCTAATAATTAAGAAAAATGAAATTAGATATATTTAAAAACCAATGGCTGGATATCGTTTTTGAAGGGCGAAATAAAAGTTATGGAGCGTATGAACTAAGAAAAGAAAATAATAAGACCTCAGTGAGAGCGCTTATTGTTGGAAGTATTCTTTTTAGTTTGGCCGTTAGTGCCCCTCTTATTGCTAGTCTGCTTCCGGATACATCTGATGTAGAGGAAAATAGAGATATTAAAATTACAGCAGTAAAGTTGCCGCCAAAGCAAGAAAAGCCTAAAGAAAACATCCCGCCACCACCACCTCCACCTCCAAAAGTGGATCAGGTTAAATTTGTGAAACCTGTTGTAGCAAAAGCGGAAGAAGTTACAGAAGAACCACCAAAAATTGTTGAAATTAAAGACAAAAAATTAGGTGCTGTAACAATAAAGGGTGATCCTGATGCAGTATTGACTGTAGAGCCAGTGGGAACTGGTACTGCTGCAGTAGTGGAAGAAGTGGACAACCAAATTTACAACACTGCCGGGATTGAGGTTAAACCTGATTTTCCAGGTGGTATCAATAAGTTTTATAAGTACGTGGGGGATAATTATCAAACTCCTGAAGAAGACGGGTTGAATGGTAAAGTATATGTTACTTTCGTAGTAGAGAAAGATGGTTCCTTAACCGATATTAAAGTAATTAGAGATATTGGTTATGGTACAGGGAAAGAGGCGATTCGTGTTTTGAAAAAGTCTCCTAGATGGACTCCGGGTGAACAAAATGGTAAAAAAGTCAGAGTGCTGTATTCTTTACCAATTACAATTCAAACGGCAAATTAATGTTAAAGAGCATACGTATTAATATTCAGAAGAAATCGCTCAAAGAGCGATTTCTTCTCGTTTTAGGAATTATGTTTTTTTTAGTTTATCTGGTTTTGGGTTTATTTATTATCTTTATGAAAGAATTTCCCATAGTAATGGATACTGGATATAGAATAGCATTTGGTTTGCTTCTTATTGTATATTCTTTTTTTAGATTCATCCGACTTATTAATAATACCAACTAGATCATGAAAAAAACAGCTATAATTCCGTATTTTATTTTTCTTTCTTTGTTTGCATTTCTTTTTGCATGTAAAAAAACAGAAGGATCTAAGGAAAATAAAGAAACTATTTTAAAAGGTTCTACAACGATACTAGTTGATGAAACATTACAACCTGTGATTGAGGATCAGATAGCGGTTTTTGAAAGTGTGTATCCTGCAAAAATAACGTTGAATGCTAAATCTGAAAAAGAAGTGCTCCGATCATTGCTAAATGATTCATTAAGTATTGCCATTTTATCCAGAAAATTAAATGCTGAGGAAAATAAGATTTTTGAGGGTAAAAAAATTATTCCAAAAGTGACTCCTTTCGCTACTGATGGGATTGCTTTAATCGCAAATGAGAAAATTAAGGATACCTTAGTCGCTTTAAATGACATTATAGCCTTTCTGCAAGGGAAGTCTCAAACGGCAATAAAGGGATTGGTTTTTGATAATCCAAATTCCAGTACTGTTCGTTATATGAATGAATTAGCGGGTGTGTCAGAACTTCCGAAAAAGGGGATTTTTTCTTTTAAAACCAATGAAGAGGTAATAAAGTATGTGTCTGAAAATGAAGGAATTATTGGAATAGTGGGGCTAAACTGGCTTTATCAACCTTCTGGAATTATGAAGGATATTGTAAAAAAAATTAAGGTGCTTAGCGTTAAAAGTACTACTGGAAATCAATATTATCCGCCATCGCAAAATAATATTGCAGAGGGAACCTATCCTTTGGCACGTGATTTGTATATAATAAATTGTCAGGGTTCTTCTGGATTAGGAATGGGTTTTGCCTCTTTTGTAGCAGGTGAAAGAGGACAGCGGATAATACTTAAATCTGGTTTACTGCCGGTACGAACACCGAGTAGATTAATTCAGGTTAGAAAAAAAATATACAATGATAAAAATTAAATTAACTACAATGAAAATGAATAAATTAAAAACGTTTAGTGTTGCATTATTAGCATCGGCATTTGCAAGTCAAGCGCAAGATATTGATCAAGCAAAAAAAGCGATCGATGCAGAACAGTTCGAAAGTGCAAAATCAATTTTAAAATCAATTATTAAGGAGAATCCATCTAATGGAGCTGCTTTTTTTACTTTAGGGAATGTATATCTTACTCAAAATGTTGAAGATTCAGCCAAAATTTATTTTCAAAAAGGATTAACAGCTTCTGATGAAGCTAATTTGAATTACATTGGCTTAGGTCAAATAGATTTAGATAACAATGATGTTGCGGCAGCTCAAGCAAAATTTGTATTGGCCACCAAAGACATGAGAAGAAAGGATTTTGCAGAGTACGTTTACCAAGCAAGAGCCTATATGAATGCTGAAAAGCCCGATTATAAAAATGCAATCGCTATTTTGAATCGCGCTGCCATAAAAAATGCCGATGATGCACAGTTACAGCTTGCCCTTGGTGATGCTTACTATGGTGATAGCAAACAAAATGAAGCTTATGTCGCTTATAGAAGTGCTTTTCAAGCAGATAATTCTTTGCTAAGAGCAAAAATGCAACTGGGTGTTTTGCTTAAAGGAGCAAAATCGTATGACGAAGCTTTAAAAGCCTATGAAGAGGTTATTGCCATTAATCCTAACTATGGACCAGTGTATAGAGAGTTAGCGGAGACATACTATAAAATGGCACGTAACAAACCTTCTCAAGCGGCTGTAAGTTATAAAAAAGCAATTGGTTATTATGACAAATATATGTCTGTAACGGATTATTCGATTAACTCTAGAATGCGTCGAGCTGATTTTCTAATTTTGATAGAGGATTATGTTGCACTAGAAGCGGAAGCTAACAAAATGATCGAATTGGACAAAGTTAATCCAAGAATCTATCGTTATTTAGGATATGCGGCTTATGAAAATGGAAATGTTGATTTAGCATTGAAATCATTGGAAAGTTTTATCGCTTCCCCAACTAATAAAGTAATCGCTAAAGATTATTTGTATTTAGGTTTGACTAAAATTAAAAAAGGGACTAGTGACGATGGATTAGCTATAGACTCCGTTGCTTTTGATTCAGGAATGAAAGGTCTTAAAAAAGCAATCGAAATGGAGCCATTAGCGGTTCAAGATTTGAGTGATATTGGTAAAAAATTATTTTCTCAAAAACTATACAAAGAATCTGCAGCTGTATTTGAATCTGGAGCCAGTTCTCCTGAGTCTACTAATTATCTGGATGACAACGTCTATTTTGGTCTAGCGAATTACTATGCCAATATTAACAAAATGGAAGGCGAAAAAGTAGATACAATTGCTTTGCAAAAAGCAGATGCTGCTTTTGATAAAGTATTAGTCGCTTCCCCTACCTATTTAGAAGCATACTTGTATAAAGCAAGAACCAATAGATTACTTGAAAAAGATGACTTGATGGTGAAAAATTATGAAGATTATCTTTTAAAAACAATGGAATTAGGTGCTGAGGAAATAGCAAAACCTGCAGTAAAAACTAAGTTTATTGAATGTTACAATAATATGGCAGCCAGTTTTGCTAATACAGACAAGCCTAAAGCTATTGAATATTTCAAAAAAACATTAGCATTAGACCCTGCTAATAATTATGCGACAGAGTCAATAAAAATTTTGAAACAATAAAAATATGTCTCAATATCAAAAACCGATAGTCTTTGGCTATCGGTTTTTTTGTGCTCCTATTTTAGGATCGTTGTCTTCAGAGTTGGATTAATTATTTTAAAACGGTTTAATACACGCCTTTTTTGGCTTATTGAAAGTTTATCATTTTAGTCTGTGTTTGCAAATGGACTCCTTTTCTAATTAACTATCTTTGCACTTTAAAATTAAAGAATGTTATCAAAAGAAATACAGTTAGAAGTTAATAAAGGTGCAATGCTTCCTTTAATGGAAGAGTTTTATACTATTCAGGGGGAAGGTTTTCATACTGGAACAGCTGCCTACTTTATTAGAATAGGCGGATGTGATGTAGGTTGTCATTGGTGTGATGTTAAAGAAAGCTGGAATGCGGAGCTACACCCTCCAACTAGTATTGATCAAATTGTAGCCAATGCAGGTAAATATTCAGAAACTGTTGTGGTTACTGGTGGGGAACCACTGATGTGGGACATGAGCTTGCTAACACAAAAGCTAAAAGATAGTGATAGAAAAGTGCACATAGAAACTTCTGGGGCTTATCCGCTTACGGGAACTTGGGATTGGATTTGTTTGTCGCCAAAGAAAAATAAATTACCAACTCAAACGGTGTATGATAATGCACAGGAATTAAAAGTGATTATTTACAATAAACATGATTTTATTTTTGCCGAAGAGCAAGCTGATAAAGTAAATGAGAATGCCATTTTATTTCTTCAACCGGAATGGAGTAAAAAAGAAGAAATGACTCCGTTAATTGTTGATTATGTAATGAACAACCCAAAATGGCGTGTCTCGTTGCAAACACATAAATATTTGAATATTCCTTAATACTTAAAAACCTCAAACAACAAGTGCTGTTTGGGGTTTTTAATTAAAAAAGATACTGATTAATTTTCGGAAGGCTTACTTCTTGTTAGCAGATTTCCTAGCCCAGATAGTAGCGACATCCTTTTTTTCTCATTTTTTTAATGAGAAAAAAAGATATAGCGAATAGCTGGAAACAGCTCCTAAAACAACTTTTCTTTGTTGTTTTTATTTCTTCGGGTATGTCCGTTAAGTGATGGCTTTCCGAATCTCTACTTTAATCGGTTTGGAGAACTTTCTATTTTGGTAATTTTAGTTGGGAGCCATTTACAGGAATAGATTTTAGGAGGGTAATTTTCAATAGGATGCCATTATTTTTCTAATGCTGTGTTTTCTATACTATAATTTGTTTTCTAGATGGAAAGTTTTGCTAAATAATCAAAATGTTCGCCTTCAAGAATCAACTCGCATTTTAGTCCATTATCTAAAGCTGCATTTTGCAAAGTGTTGTAATCAATGAACATCCAGTCAAATGGTTTTTCTTTCTCGCCTTTGTAGGAGATATTAAAAACGATTTCTCCATAATATTCCTTTTGGGAAGGAATCCACTTTCCGCCATCTTCATCATCATCAAACATATAAATTATATCAGAACTGTCCAACAGAATTTGTCCGCCAGGATTCAATAACGATTTTAGTTTTAAAAGGAAATTCGGGATGTTTTTAAGTTTACCGCACATTCCCGCACCATTCATCAATAGGAGTATGGTGTCGTATTTCTCGTTTTCTAATGTCAGCACATCCTGAACTTTCGCTTTTTTAAGTCCGCGAAGGGTACACGCTTGAATAGCATTCGAAGAAATATCGATAGAAGTAACGTCTAGATTGCGTTCGTTTTGCAAAGATAAACTATGGCTTCCTGCGCCACAGCCAACATCCAGGATTTTACCTTTGGCAAGTTGTAACGCTTTTTGTTCCATTTGGGGCATTTCATCGTATGAACGAAACAAATAGGCGACACTCATTTCGTCTTCATCAGAAATAGTGGTTTCCGTAATTAAATCTTCGGGTGAATTATTGGTTTGAAAATCAAGTATGGCTTTGCCAAAAAGGTCTTTCATCTTTTTTTGTTTAAAGTTTAAGGTTAAAGGATTCAAGTTTGTTACTTTTGTGGTTCCAACTTTAAACTTTAAATTTGAAACATATTTTAAACAATCTCCCTAAGGAAGCCAAAGATAAGCATATCGAAAACAAAAAGTATTTTGATAAGCTGAAAAAAAAGACACCCAAGAATTTGGATTACGTGATGCAAGATTTGCATGATGCTGAATTCAAGAAAACGGATTGTTTAAAGTGTGCTAATTGTTGTAAAACTACGGGACCATTATTTACGGATGCCGACATTGAACGTGTTTCAAAATACCTACGCCAAAAGCCACAACAGTTTATCCAGCAATACCTTCAAATCGATGAAGACCGAGATTATGTTTTGCAAAGTGTACCCTGTACTTTTCTCGACAATGAAAATGCGTGCATGATATATGACGTACGTCCAAAAGCGTGTAGAGAATTCCCGCATACGGATCGAAAAAAATTCCAACAAATTACAGACTTAACCTTGAAAAACGTAGCGATATGCCCGGCAGCGTTTAATATTGTAGAGGAAATGAAAAAGAAAATGCCGCTTTAAAAATTTTCTATTTTGCCTCCCTCTGCTTTGTAGAGTCCCGTCCCGAAACTTCGGGATCGGAAGGGGGTGAGAATTAGTATATCAAATATTTCATTCTCATTGCTTTAAACTCGATAAGTCCTTTCTGCCAGCTTTTTCTGATTACATTTTCGGAAATTCCATTTTCTATTTGCTGTTGCAGTTTTTTAGTTCCTGCAAGTTTGGTAAAAAAAGGATTGAAGAATTTCGATTTTTCCGTTGTGCTTTGATAGGCTTGAATCAACCATTTTAATTCTAGTTTACTGACCTTTGTATGTGTTGATAAATCTTCCCCATAACATTTCACGCCATTGTAAACTGGATTTTGTGCGCCAAAATTTGGTTTGGGTATAAAACTAAAATCACTTTTTGGTAGATACGGAGAGCCATAATTCTGAAATTGTTTTTCAGTTCCACGACCCACACTTACATTTGTGCCTTCAAACAGACACAAACTTGCATAAAGATTCACGGCTTGATCATTTGGCAGATTCGGTGATGGTTTTACTGGTACACTATAATTCATTTTTCGATTGTAATAAATACATGGAATTACTGTCAATTTGCATTGTATACCATTTTTCAGCCATTGCTCTCCATTGATCATTTTTGCATATTCGCCAATTGTCATTCCATGTAGCAAAGGAATTGGGTGCATGCCCACAAAACTGGTAAATTCTGGCTCAAGAATTGGACCGTCAACAATGCTTCCATTCGGATTTGGTCGGTCAAGGAGTAAAAGAGGGATGTTATTTTCGGCACAGGCTTCCATAATATAATGTAACGAAGAAATGTACGTATAAAATCGAGCGCCTACATCTTGCAAGTCGAAAATCATGATATCGATTCCTGCGAGTTGTTGGGGTTTTGGTTTTTTATTGTCACCATAAAGGGAAACAATTGGCAGTCCTGTTTTAAAATCTTTTCTATCAACCACATGTTCTCCCGCATCAGCAGTGCCACGAAAACCATGTTCTGGAGCAAAAATAGTTTGCACATTGATATTTTTGGAAAGTAAAAAATCAACAAAATGGGTTTTGTCAGATAGAATTCCCGTTTGATTGGTTACAATTCCTGTTGTTTTATTTTCTAACAGAGAAATATATTTTTCGTAATTATCGGCTCCCGTTTTAAATATTGGTATTTGATATGGTCTAAAAAATGGTTGGAAATGGATTTTTGGCAAGCTATCCATACTGCTGCTATACTGATTGTTTTTTGTAGAACTTCCACAAGAAGATTGTACAACTAATGTCAATAATAAGAGGTAAGTATAGCTAAAATATTTCATAGTACTATTTTTGATCTGTTTAAATCTGTTTCATCTGTGGCAAAAAACTTTATGTATCTTTGTCGCAAACTATAAATTTTGAATTTAGAATATTTCATAGCCAAAAGACTCATAACTGCTAAAGATTATAAAAGTAGCATATCTGCTCCAATTATAAAAATTGCTATTTCAGCAATTGCAATTGGTATGATTATGATGATTGTTTCAGTAGCGACAGGAATTGGACTGCAACAAAAAATCCGAGAGAAGGTTGCGGCTTTCAACGGACACATCGTTATTTCCAATTATGACAACAATCAATCCGAAGTCACGGTAGTTCCAATTTCTAAAAAACAAAATTTTTATCCAAAATTTACTGCTGTTCCTGAAGTGGAGCATATTCAAGCCATTGCCAGTAAAGCAGGAATTATTAGAACTGAAACCGCTTTCGAAGGAATTATTTTCAAGGGAGTGGGGAATGATTACAAATGGGATAATATAAGAGAGTATCTGGTTTCAGGCAAATTACCGGATTATTCAAAAAATGTGAATCAAGAAGTGTTATTGTCTCAATTCCTTGCCAATAGGTTGAATTTGAAAGTAGGAGATCTGTTCAATACATTCTTCATCAAAGAAAATCAAAATCAGTTGCCCAATATTCGGAGATTTAAAATTACAGGTATCTTCAATTCCGGTTTTCAGGAATTCGATGCAACCTATATAATAGGAGATATTCGTCACATGCAGCGTATCAATAAATGGACTCCAGATCAAATTGGTGCTTTCGAAGTTTTTGTTGACGATTTTAATACTATCGAAGCTACCGGAGAACAAGTCTATGCACAAACAGCTTCTACATTAGATAGTAAAACCATACTAGAAAAATACAGCTATATATTTGAATGGCTTCAGCTATTCGATTTTAATATCATCGTTATATTAGTTGTCATGATTCTTGTGGCCACAATCAACATGGTGGTTGCACTATTAGTATTAATTCTCGAACGAACCCAAATGATAGGAATCCTAAAAGCGTTAGGAGCCAATAATTGGTCCGTCCGGAAAATATTTCTATATAATGCCTTCTATCTTATCGTAAGAGGGCTTTTCTGGGGAAACTTAATCGGAATAGCACTATTGTTACTCCAGCAACAATTTGGCGTGATCCAGTTGAATCCAGAAAACTATTATGTAAACCAAGCACCAGTTTATTTAAATTGGGGATATATCCTAGTGCTAAACCTACTTACTGTGACCGTTTGTTTTTTTGTATTATTAATTCCGTCCTATATAATAACTAAAATTTCTCCAGTCAAAGCCATACGTTTCGATTAGATTATCATTAGTGCGTTCCCATTTATAAAAAAGAGAGGCTATTATCAATATCGATAGTAGCCTCTCTTTTTTATAAACGGTCGGGCTATCCGCTACAAGTCCTCATAAAGTTGCGTTGCACTCCACTTTCTTGCGAGCTTTCCACTACTATCCCTAACGCGAAGATTTGGAAACCAGAATATTTAGTTGTTTCTCATGACACCTTATAAATAGGATATAAAAGCAATAGTAGAATTTAGACCTTACACTATATAGGAGAAAACCTTTTAATCTGTTGTGCTCTTTTGTTAGGATAGGGTATGTGGGCGTTAATTTTCAGTAAAGAAAAAAGAGCCAAAGGCATAAAAAGTGCAATAAAGCGTGATTTGGATAGGTTTCAAAAAAAGGGA
>NZ_RYDN01000008.1:0-125320 GCF_003968735.1 Flavobacterium sp. RSP49
CAGACTAATGTATTTACAGAGGTAGCATTAAATTCCTTTAGCCACTTCCGTAATTCCCTTATCCCTTTGGCATTGTTTGCGAATTGATTATGATTATTTAGTTCTTTTTTTCCTTCTAAAATAATCACAGCATCAAAGTATTCTTTGGATATATCTATCCCAAGAAAATGTGTAAATTTGTTCATAGTAAAACTTTTTTTAGATTAGCAACCTAACTACTGAAAACTATCGAAACCTTGATAATAGGCCATTATGCCTGAATTACTACTCTGATGCTTTTTCAGTAAAAACCGATGAAGTCCTAATCAAGCGATAAGTCGTTAACTTTTATTGCGCGTAGGTTCACTTAATCGGTTGGGTTGTTGATTTAAAATTACAAATTTATTGCATAGACAAAACTAAAGGATTGCGCGTGATGATGAACGAAAATGTAGTCTTGAAATTTATTTATTCTTTTGAAATCATGTTGGGTAATCGCTTAATTGTATGAAAAAATGTCCCAAATATTTACTATAAATGGGACACGTTATATTTTCATTCTGCGGATTTATATGCTTGGTTTGGATGGTTAGGAATATTTGGAAATAATCTTTCTAACTTACCACTTGCAACCAAAGACGGTATGATGTTGTTCTTTAGGTATTTAGGAGCTTTGTCTATTAAGTGTCCTATTTCATCTAATGTTTTATGTTCCGATTTACATACATTAAGAATAATTTGTTCTAAATCTTCTTTTTTCATTCTTGACTTGCCAGTAACTAGTGGTAAGGTGTCCATACTAATTAAGGTGTCCACATTGCTTGAAGAAGTGTCCATATTACTGCTAGAGGTGTCAAGTTTAGGTATCAAGTTAGTAGCAATAGCAGGTAATGAGGTGTCCACATTATTTTTTGAGTTATCAAGATTATCGCTCAAATAGTGTGTGTTTAAATGATATGTAGTCCATCTTCCCTTATTCTCTGACAACAAATATCCTTGTTTACACAGGTCTTGAAGAATTTTAGTAATATCAGCTCGATGTTGTTCAATCATGTATTGTAATCTGCTATTCGAGACTTCTCCTTCTATCTGGCAAGTAGCTAAAATAGTAAGTTCATCTTTACCTAAAGTATCAATTTCGACACCAAACATGCGATGTAACTCTTCTAAAGTTTCTTCCGGAAGAATGCTAAACATAGGAAGCTCAAGAACTAAGCGATCCGGTTGTGAATGCACTTGTAAATAAGGGCTTCTCCAATGGGCATATTCCCAACCAGCCATAATCTTGTTGACGCCACTTCCTGCTTTTTCCGCACTACCAATCATTAGAAACATTTTTTGAAGGCTGGGGTTACGGCATTCGCTTATACCTCCTTGGTAATATTGGTGTAAAGAAACTAATAATGTACCGGGATTTGAAAATTTAAAAACATCTGTTTTGTGTTCAATTACCAGGTTTCCGGGTGCTGAATAATCCGCATGTATTAAAGCATTAACAAATGCTTCCCGCAGGGCAATATGAGCAGGTGTTTCATCTTGACGTATTCCTTCTCTTAATTGAAATGGTTTTGGTAAACTTGAAGACAAACGGGGCCATATTTTTAAATAAAACTGGAATAAATTAGCTTCCCACGTACCATCCGGATAAATCCGGTCAGTCCATCTGATACCAGGATCTGTTGAAAGCATTTCTCTAAAATCAGGAAAAAAATTGGGCACACATTCTTTGTCGGTAATGCTATTTTCTTTACCAAACATTAATAAACCTGCCACGGTAAATCCTTCTTTTTTGGTTACTCTGTCTTTTCTATAACCCCCTAATTTTTCTAAAAATTCTATATCATCAAGGGTAAGCCAAGGGTGTGTAGTTTTTGCTCCTGCAAATAATTGACGGTATTTTTTAAGACTATTCAAATCTATATCCTCTATAGAAAAACCCTCTAAAATACGACTATCAGGGTGCATATTACTATCCGCATCGGCTAACATTCTTCTTACCTCTTCTTGGGTACATTTATAATCACCCTCATGATTTCGTTTATAGGTGTTACCAAATGGATTTCTTGTAAGATATACTGGTTTTTGTGTGCGTTTAGCACTTGGTATTTTAAAAACAAGTACCGTTTTACCTTCTACATTTAGTTGTTTTACGTCATCATCTGAGAGTAAATTGATATTGACCGTATCCGGATTATTTATTTTATCCCAAAATATTTTTTTATACTCATTGATTTTTTTAGGATCTAAACCTTCAATTTTCAGGGTGTTTTTACGCTCAGACACGCCAAAAACCACTAAGCCACCGTTGGTATTTGCAAAAGCCACATAGGTTTTCCAAAAATCGGAAGGGAACCCTCCTAAAGCTGCCTTATATTCTAACTCTTCGTATTCGTTATTTGGAAAATAGTCATTTAATGAATTGAATAAAGGCAATCCATGGTTATCAAATAAGTCTAACTGTTTATCTACCATTTTTAAAATTTTAATGCTGTTCCAAAGGTAACACCTTTTTTGTTTTTATAATTACGAGATTATAAAGGATAAGTGGTTTTGATAGTTCCTGGGAGAAGTCTTAGAACTAATTATAAAAAGGAGAGGGCTCACGCCATTTCTAGCCCTCGCCCTCATATATTTAATACAAATTTATAAAAAAAGACAGAAATTTTTAGAATTATTAAATAAAAAAAATTGAATTATAAACATGAACCTACTTTGCCGGGCAGATTAAATTTACAATTCCTTGTAACGGTTAGCAACGTGTAGCGTCCATAGATTATAAATCCGCCTATCGAGTTTACTTTAAAATTTATATTTTCCCAATCTTAAAATACAAAGAAAAATTAAAGCTACATTTTGTAATGAGTAATCAGAATAGCTAAAAAAGGAATGCGCAATATTATTTCTAATATCTTTCCCTTTTTTTGTAAAAGCAAACTTAAAGAGTTCAATATCTTTCTCGGAGAATAACTCTTTTATCTTTATGTTATCTATTAAGTCTTCTAATAATTGTTCTTGAGTCATTCCTTTATTTATTTTTGTAGTGCTTCCGCCATTTAACCTTATGAAATCTCTCAGCGCACCTTCAAATTTTAAAGTTAATGAATCTAAGGCTAAAATGTAATTATTTGCTTTGTTTGTGCTTAATAGCATTGATAATTCAAATTGTGTAAAAAAAGAATGAATACCCGGAGCAATTAAAGTTATCCAATTAGTTTCTGTTTCAATATCATTTTTCCTTAACTCTCTGTCAAATTTAAAATTATACCAAGTGTACGTTTCTAAAAAGTCATACGTTTTTTGATATGTTAGCTTTCCTTCAACTATTCCTTTCCGAAACACTTTATAAAATAAAACGTAAATTTTTATGTTCCATTCCAAAGTATATAGCTCAAAAATCTGTTTTTCTAATTTTTGATTTTCATCTAGATTTTTAAAATTTATGTTAATATCAAAAGTTGTCAGTGAAAACATTTTATTTAGAGAATTATTAAATAACTCAATTGCTTGCTTGTTACATTCTGCAGGATCAACAAGAATATCTTCATTCAAACAAAAAAAAGCTAAAATTTCTTCTGTTGATAAAGAAATGATTGCTTCGGTTTTTTGGTCAGTATATTTGTTTAATAAATCGTTTATTTCAGGATCCGCTTTATAACTTATTTTATGTAATTTGACAGTCTTCTTTAATTGGTTATACCATTCTAAACATCTTTGAAATTCCTCTTTTTTTGTTGTGTTTTTAAGATAAATACATTTATCACCAACACTGGTAAGTTTAATGAAATCAGAATCATCACGATGTTGTTCTAAAATTAAATCCTCATTTTTAGCTAATAATTCATATAGATAATCCGTTTTGAGTTTTAGCTTACCAAATAAATCTACACCGAGAATTAATGACTGTTTATTGAAAAAATAGTTCGCATTTATCCAATTTGGAATATCTTCGATCAATTCTTTTAATTCAGAAATCTTGTAACAATTGATTTTTAAAAATAAATTTAGAAAATTACTTTTTTGCCAATCTTTTAATTTGATTGCGATGTTAAGCATTTCACTTTTGATTTCATCAAATCTGTATTTTGAATTAGTTGAAATATGTAATAAAGCAGAAACGATTTTACTGAACTCATGAAAATCCTCTATATTCTGAGCGTTATATATTTCTGCATAAGAGTTGATTGCTATTTCAGCAAAGCTGTTGTGTTTAAGCTCTTGCCAAATCAAATGAGCGTATTTGGCCTTTAAAAGATTGTTTTTTGTTGCTTCAGTTCTTCTTTTTAAATATTCTAATTCAGAATCTGAAAAATGTTTAGGATTAATTTTTCTACCCTTGAAGTCGGTAAAATTATAGCCTGTTTTTAAAACACCATCATTTATAAAAAAAGAAAAGACTTTTCTTTCTGTAACTATGTTTTCGTTCCATAAGTTTTCTGTTTCTGGAGTTAATGGTGTATTTGATATTGTTTTCCATTCATCAAATACTACTACTTTTTCAATAGTATCATAGAAGTTTTTATATTCTTCAGGGATTTTCATAATCTAACTATTATTTCTAAGCCAATTTATTTTTTATTTATTGTATCGAAGTAAGTTAACGTCCCAATCCGGATTATTTCAAATGTTTTAGACTTGGGTTATAATTGCAAATTATTAAGGTTTTTTTAATAACGCTAAAACACCAATTTTTCAAATTTATATCCATTAATGTTTCTAATATTTTCATCAAAACTTACACCTATTGCATAAATATCTTTATTTTCAATCAAATATTTTATAGCATAATTTTTATCTTTTATTTGTTTTAATGCTTCATCACTCAAATCTTTAGTTTGATTAAATTTAAATTCAATAATGTAAATTGTGTCTGAAAATCTAATGACAGAATCAATTCTACCATCACTTGTTTGCTCTTCAGATATAATTTCAAACCCCAATAGTTTTAAAATAAGATGAACATTTGAATGATAATATCCTTCTTTTGTTTTTGTAATTGAATAGGATACTGATGCAAGAATACTTTTTAAAATTTTTATAAAGTCATCAATATTTCTTGAAACCAATTTATATCTCAGTTCCTGATATGGTATTATGGTATCTTCAAAATCATAAATTTTCTTGACATAATTAATCATTTCGATAATTTCATTTTTCATTATAAGAGTTTCAGAAACTATATATGATGTGTCTTCACCATCAAGATTTGCATCTATATATTTTTGATTGCTTTCTAAAAAGTCTTTAAATGAGTTTAAAGATGATAATAAGGCCTCAGGAGAGGCAAATTTGTGAGGAATTAAATTTTTGAAATTTAATTGGTCTTCGATTATACTGTGAATACTAATTATAAAATCCATAAGTTTATTTCCATATTTTAACTTATAAATTCCGTATTGCCTGTCTCTATGAGTTGTTCTATAAAAGTGGTCAAAATGTTCAAATCGATTTGAGAAGAATTCGTAAACGTAATTTTCTATTTTATTGTAATTAGTCATTATTCTAAATTTAGAATTTATAAAATTATTGTTTCAGTAATTTAATTATAAATCCTCTAAAATTTGTTCCAAAGAGATTAATCTTGTTCCTAGAAGTTTTAAAACATTTGATGATGCAGTTTCTCCAAAAATTTGTTCTAGATTTTTAATCATTTCTGGAATTTCTTTGTCTCGATTTACTATTATAAATTTCACATCATTTGGCTCAAATTCAAGTTTTATGTGTTTTGCAAGTTTTATATTTAAAGCTCTTCTTTTTCTTGGATCAATAAAGTATTCACTTTTATAACTATCTTTCATTTCTTTGCTCAAAAGAAATTCTCGTGACGGTGTAAATCTCCATTCTCTTTCATCATAAAATCTTACTAAATTATCAAGATATTTTCCGTCTCTATAAAATTTTCCTTCATAAGGTTTTATATAACGGATAAAATGAGACAGTTTAGAATTTACACTTTCAACTCTTTTCGAAAATTCATTCTCTCTATCATTAAATTTGTCATATAAAGTTTCAACACTTTTGTTTATTTTAATTTTTTCTAATTCAATTTCGTCTATATCAAAAAAGTTTTCAATGTTGTTAAATATTTCATTTAGAATTGAAGTAGTAGCTGAATTGGGATAGGTATAAATTATAGGGTTAATTTGATTTTTCATACCCCAAGTTTTTGTCAAACCTATAGCATATTTGCCATAGGTATTTGTATGTCTTCTTACTTGCGACAAAGGTATATCACAGAAGCAAGTCATAGGAAAAACAATCTCTGCTTTATCATTAATTAAACTTTCAAAATTTTCAAGACTATACCTAACATAAAATCCATTTTTCAAAATATTTAATAATGAATTTTTATTACTTGTAAAGTGAAATAAAGTGTGAGAACTGATATTGGCATCCATATATTTATTCTTTAATAATAACTTTATAATTATCATTATTAACTTTCAAGTTGTATTTTTTTACATTAGTTCCTTTGATATACGCATCTAATCTGCTATGTTTTATTAATTTGACATATTCAATGTTTTCTTCTTTATTATATTCTAGCATCACATATTTTATTGAAACCATATTATAATAGGCTTCAGCTTTTTTTGAAACCATTTTCCCAGAAGGATAAATATAATCAGTTTCAACAAATTCAATATTTTCCAATCTTAAACCTTTCATATAATTCAACCCACAATTTCGCATAATTATGGGTTTGTTCATATCAGATTTATAAACTTCTATATCTGAATTATCTGGTTTAAAATAAAAATTAGACTTAACATATATATCACATATTGAGTGAAGCTTATTTTTAAACTTTGCATTAGTTGAAAAAAGTGTATTGGTGATTTTTTTTATCCTAATAGGGTTGCTTTCAAAATGTATTATTTTATAGTTATCCATAAAAAATTTATAGTTTTAAATTAAAAAAGAGGGGTGTCTGAATTTGGTCTAATTGTTGGCATTTCAACTTTAAGCATAACAGGCATTGGAAAATCAACACCCATTAAAATTGCTTCTCCAGAACCTAAAACAGGTAAGAATGCAAGAGTATCTCTATTTGCAGAGGAACAAGCATTTGCAATAGCTTCTTTATCTTGATGGTTGATTAATCTGTGCGCTATAAAAGTCCCTATTTGACTTAATGTGCCGTTTGGAATATCTCTTGGCATTTGAGTAGCGATACAAAGAAACAAACCGTATTTTCGGCTTTCTTTTGCAATACTGTCAAATGAATTTAATTCTGTTGATTCAAAATATTCATCTTTAACTTTTTTATTTAGAAATTGATGAGCTTCATCAATAAATAAAACTAATGGTTTCTCTTTAAATGATTGTGTTCTAGATTTATTTAATAAATATTTCCCGATTGCGTTAGCCAAAATCTCTCTAGCTTGAAAATTATATGGAACATCTTCAAATCCAATTCGTAAAACATTTAATTCATCATTTTTCAAAAAATCTTCAATTTCATCAATTAAATTAGATTCTTCATCAATATTAAATCCAAACATTTTCTTGAAGCTTTCGTCAGCAAGTAAATTATTTACTCTAATTATTAAGCTAGTACAATTTCCAAAATTTCTTTCGTCTTTTTTTCCCCAATTCGCTCCGTTATCATATACACATTCATTAATGATTTGCCTTGAAAGCTTATTTATATCAAAATAACTGGTATTATCATCTTCAATCTCAGTCTTATATTTGAAGTGAGCATTTTTGAATGGTGATGTTTCATTATATTCTTTCACAATAACACCATCTTCAAGAATAATATTTTTACCACTTATTGTTAATGTTATTGTTGTTCCATTAATAATAGGATTAAACAAAGCTTGATCCCTCATTAAACAGTGTGAAATTTTTAATGATTTAATTGCTTCAAGTAATATTGGTTGTTGAACTTGACCAGAAGGTCTAAAAAGAACAAAAACATCAGAAATAGTTAATTTTTGATATGGAAAATAAGAGCTTAGGGAAATAATAGCCTCCTTTGTCTTTAAATTTTTGTCAAAAGATTTATATTCACCTGTAGGGTCAATAACAATTGCTTTGTTGTTGTTATCAATAATACCTTCGACTAATTTACTAACTGTATAACTTTTACCTCCTCCAGTAGTTCCAACTATAGCACAATGTCTTCCAAAAATAGCTTGTTGCGATAATTCAACAATGGTAGTTTTATCATACGTTAAATGTCCTAATTTAATTACTGGTGCAGTACCTAAATTTTCTTTCTTTACACCAAATCCTTTAAAATATCCTTTGATAAATTGAGAGGAACAAATAAAAACTTTTGCTCCAATCATTGGTAAAGAATTTAATCCTTTATCAATATTAGATGGTTCAAAAAGTTCAAAGGATAACAAGATTTCTATTTTTCCAGTTGGATGAAATTCTTTAGTGTTAAATGATTTCTCACTTAATTCTAGTCTTTCTTTTTCCGGCAAACTCAATTCTAATATCTTGCCAAGAAAACCATATTTTTCTCCTTCAATAACAACATAATTGCCAACTAAACCTCCTTTCAGTTCTTCTCCATAAAAAGTAAATGATTTCATTAATACTGAAGATGGAAAATGAACTTTTACATACTGCGGTGTAACTTGGTTTATGTAACCTATAAAATGACTATGATTGAATGGATTACTACTCATTATTACCTGTGTTTAAATTGAGAATAATCTTTTTAGCATCCTCTTGATTATATGATTTTAGATTAGGAAAGTGATTGGCGAAATCTTCAAATAATTCATCAACCAAAACAATATTATTATGTTTTTTTGATGCTTCAAAAATTGAAATAAATGTTGCCGTTTTTGTGTCAATGTCTTTATTGACTACCATTAATTGAAAGCCCGGGTTTTGTTCTAATGCTTCAATTATAGCAGTTACTATATGCTTATCGCTGAAACTAAAACCAATACAAATTAATAATACATTCTCATTTCTTAAGTTTTGTTGAAAACGGGACATCATTTCGAAATATGGCTGCTCATAAGAGCTTTCATATTTGCTGTCTTTTGGAAAAATCATTAATGGGTTTTCAACACCATCTTTTTGTATAATTTCATTTCCATCTTTAGTCCAATCAACCGAACCGTGTGGCTTGTATAAATGAAAAACTTTTTGAACAAAATTGTCTTCCTCTTTTACTCTACTAGAATTTCTTGAAACAATATCTAAATCAAAATTTCTTCCACTGAATGTTCTTGGATGTGAAAATGAAAAACCATCAATTATTGTAAAGTTCTTTTTTCTGCCAGCTTGCTCAAATAAAGTATCATAATTCAATGTAAACACTTTTACCCTTGGTAGTGTAACTTTTCTTTTCGTTATTTTTTCTATAAAAACTGAATGTGCTGCGTTTTCTGGAAGTCTTAAAGTGCAATTGACTTTAATGATTTTTTCAATTTGATTTATTATATCTTCAATATCTAATGCTGTTTCTTTTTCTAAAGGAACATCAGTTACATAATTTCTAGCAATATTTGCAAGAGATAAAAGCTTTTCTAAATTTTTAATATATTTTAAATCAACATCTTCTTCTTTTTCTTTGTACTTGTCATCATATTTTACCAATACACAAAATCTATTCAGAATTGTCTCGGTAATTGCCATAGATACATCATCCCAAAGTTGAGCCAATAATCTTCCTTTTCTTTCCGTTGAAATATCTTCGATAAGGATGTTTTCACCTACACCAACAGATGAACCTGCTCCAGTTAGAATTATTAAATTTTCAAATTGATTGTTTAAAAATTCTGCATACTTCTTTCTCTTTGTAGCCAAAGCATACGCTAGCTTATTTGGATTATCTTCATCTTTTTCAAACTTGTGTATAGCCCCATCGATATAAACATTATAATTAATTACATCAACAATTTCATCTTCATCAACAGTCTTAATTGTTTCAATTTCAACTGATTTTTTTCCATTGATGTAAATATATTTTCTTTCCATAATAAAGTATTAACTATTTTTTATTATCCCAATCTCCTCCATACTTAAAAATAAATAACTAATTATTAGTTCTATTTATCCTCCTCTTTTTTAGGTTTGACAATAGGTTTTGGATTTAATGAAAAAGATGGTGTTGGGTTGACACGGCCTGCAGTAATTTTTTGTTCAAAATTGCGATTGGTTTCTATGCCAGTTAATTTCTCCGCTAAGTCTAATAGAATTTTAGTTTTTTTGCTTGTTTCTTCATGCATACGTATTTATTTTTTAGGTGTTGAAGATGGATTAGTTCGTGGCGGTGTTGGATTTGCTCTACCTCTTTTTTCTTCAGTTAGTGGTTTAGGGTTTTGTCTAGGATTATCACTTGGTGATGGTTTTTGATTTTCATTCATTGCGACAAGATTTATTGATACAAATGTTAATATTAATATTGTCCCTGCTATTAAACTCCAAATGGAAGTTTTATTTAATAGATTAATTGGTTTATTTCTTCTTTCAATATTCTTAAAAATATCTTCATATTTTTCTTCATCAATTTCTTTAATAATCAAATCAGAATCTTCAATTGATTTATGATGAGAGTAAAGGTTTGTAATTAGTGTAAAAACCAATAAAACCAATCCAACCAAATAAAATATTACATACTCAATTTTTACAACTGCTGTTATTTTTTCTAGAAAAGTTAACGAAATAATTATTCCTCCAGAAGCCAATAAATTGATGTATTTTTCAAAATCATCTTGACTCTTGTTTTTATTTTCAGTTACAGCGTTTCTATATTCTTCCCAACCATTTTGGGTTGAGTTTTCATTTGTTTGTTTCTTATCTTTTTTACTCATCTTTTAACTATTTTCAACAATATTTATTTCCTCCTCACTCAAACCATACAACTCATACACCATTTTATCAATAGCTTTTTCGGTGGTTTCTATTTGTGATTTGAGGTTTTGGGCTTTGGTTTTGTTTTCTTCAAATAGATCCAGCCACTCAAACTCGTCTTTTTTCGTGAGGGGAGTTTGTACTGTTTTTTTAATAGCTTTGTTGAGTTCTGTAATGAAATCAGAAAAGGTTAATTCGCTCCAGTTTTCCAGTTTTCTAGGTAGTTTTTCTAGTTTGTATTGACCCGAAAAGTAGTTGCTAAATTTTCTATTTACACCTTGTAAATCTTTGTTTAATGATAATATTGTATCAACATTTTTAGAAAGGTAATTCAAGGTTTCGTCGCTTAATTTATCAGGTAAAGGAAACTCAAGTATGTTGTTGACATTCAATTTAGGAAAGGCTTGTCTATTCAAATTAACGTTTGAAGTTTTAAAGTAAACTGAACAGACATTAGTAGTTAGTATTGCAAGGATTGGTTTTAAATATTTTAAATGTTCATCTTTTGGAATAAAGTTGAAAACATCTGTATTATTAATTATCACTTCCTCTACATATGTTGCATCAATAGTTTTTTTTGAAAAGATTCTATTAACAAGAATTCGTGGTCTTGTAAAAATTTCAAAACGTCTTGGTGATGCTAAATTTTTGCCATATTTAATAAATGAGTTTTCAATTTTGAGGTTATATAGTTGAACATTGCCAGATCCGATTAACTGAAAGTATGTTTCATCTAATTTAATTTCAGAATGATATATGCGGGCATCCATCATTTCTCTAGTTTGAAGGGGTGTTCCTTTTCCTTTTTCATAAGGTTGCATTCCTTTATATCCATTTAGAAAATCTCCAATTACTTTTTTGCCATTTAGATTTAATTTTTTATCAAACGAAAGATTAATTTCTGAATTCAAATTTTCGAATTCAATTAATTCTTTAAATGACCATATTCGCCCATCCAAGGCTGTTAATCTTTTTTCAATACTATCTAAAGATTTGTCTATTGAATAAATGTGAGTTTTTTTAGGAAACTCTTCAGCGTTACCTTTTTTTCCGGTTAAAATCAATGTGTCTACAGTAGCGTCTTCAAATACTCTAAAAACATTGACTATTTCTAAGCAGTTATTTAAAAGGAATACTAATGTTCTTAATTTTGAATCATACTTTGTAGACAACCAATAATTAGGAATGATAATAGAATAGATTCCTTTTTGCTTTATTATATTTATAATTTTCTCAGTAAATACTGCATAAGTGTTGATTTGATATTCGGCTGTTAAATATTTTTTGTAGATATATTCCTTTGATCCTTCGTCTAATGCGTGAGATTGAACATAAGGCGGATTTCCAATAACCACATCGAACCCTCCTTTGGCAAATACTTCCGGAAATTGTTCCTTCCAATTGAAGGCTTTGTCACCCGCAACGGCTTTGCTTTCGATAAGTGAGTTGCCGCATTTGATGTTGTTGTTTAGGCTGGTGAGTTTTCGTTTGGGTTGGGCAGTGCGGAGCCACAATGAGAGTTTTGCAATCTCGATACTCTCCTCGTTGAGATCGACCCCATAAATATTGTGTTCCAGGATTTGGTTTTCGATATCGGGAAAGACAAAGAATCCTCCAAAGAGTTGTTTGTTGAGTTCGTCCAAGTAGGCGTGTTCCCTAATCAGGAAATCCAATGCTTGGTTCAGGAAAGCTCCCGAGCCACAAGCCGGGTCGCAAATGGTGAGTTCCAAGAGCCATTCGCGGTAGTCCTTGAGTTGCTGGTCCAGTTTTATAATGGTGGTGGTTTGGCGGTTCTTGCGGCCTTTGGCATATTCCTCGTCGATGATTCCCAGTTCCTGTTTTTTATCGGTACAGAATTTCCCAATGGTATTATCGACTATGTATTTGGTAATGTATTTTGGGGTGTAGAAAACGCCGTCTTTCTTGCGTTTGGTTTTTTGCTTGTCGAAATCGGTTCCTTCAATTTCGGCATTGACACTTTCGATTTCGTTTAATGAATGTTCAAAAATATGCCCTAAAATATTGACATCTACCTGACTTTCGAAATCATAAGTAGAAAGTTTTAAGGTATGACGGTAGAGTAGGTCATTGTCTATGATAATTGCATCGAGAATCGCATCGGGTTGAAAAAGCCCACCATTGTAAGCAAAGATTTCTTCTTTCTTATCTGTGCCTTTTCGACCCGTATCGAGATAGCCAAAGTATTGTTTGTAGCGATCGTAAAGTGGCATTTCTACATCCAAATCAGCCAATGCTTTCCATTCTTTAAGCACGGTATTAATGGAGTTTGGAGCCAGCAGTCCACGGTCTTCTGCAAAGAGGATAAACAGAAAACGGTCAATCAATTTTTGCGATTTTTGGAAAAGAATCAGTTTAGTAGTCTTTTCGGGTAAATCATTAAGTAAGATGTTAGATCGGTTTTGTTTGACTAAATCCCGGTACAATTCGCGTTTGAATACGGAATAATCCCCATAGAATTTTTTAGTGATGTTTTCTTCTTCTACTACTGAAGCTTCTTTTATACTGAGAGGCTTATTAGCCAGGATATTTTCTTTGGCCAGACAGAGGTAGAAGATTTCGAATTCAGAGTGGGTGAGGGTAAAAAGGTTGAATTCCTCAAAGTCCACCGCATTGTTGATGTAGAATCTCAACTTTTCGAAATTGGAGGTAATTACATAGATGCAACCCGTTTGGTTGGCTTTGTAATCAAAGGCTTGCTGGCGGATGCTTTCGAGGTCTTTTGTATTGGTTCCCTTTAGTTCAATTACACCGAGGGCGTTTCCGTCTTTGAGAATGGCGCCATCTACTTTTTTTGCCCCTTTTATGTTTTTGAGTTCCGTTGTCAGATTAAAGTTAGCTGCCGGATTTAGTGTGTAGCCCAAAATGTCCACAAATAATTCGCGCAAGAATCCTTCCTGGAATTGTTCCTCCTTACTGTTGCGAATATTTTCCTGAATGGCCGCATTATGAAAATACTTGACGTATTTTTTATAAGCTTTTTGGATTAAGGCAGAATCTTGTTGGCTCAAGTATTTTTTGAGTACGGAGGGCTGAAATAATGACATTGGTAACGCTTTTGTTTGAGAATCTAAAAATACACAATTTGAAAGTAGTGTAAGAATTTTGTTATTAACAAATTAGGTTGATAAATAACACTACTTTCAAAGTTAGAATAGGATTGATCTTTCAAAGTTATGCGGAGTAAATGGGATTACCTTACGGTTTTCCACATTTTGAGAAAATAATTATTTAATTCCGCACCGTTTAGATTGTCTAGAAACAATTGAAAATCGTACAAATGAATTAATCCCTCCTTGTTGTCCGGTACTTGTGCCAAATGTACAAAATTGATGTTTTGGTAAAGGGATTTTTCGCCTACAATGTCTTGCATGATGATGAAAATTGCTTGTTGTAACGTCTTTGTGTTACAATACAAATTATAGTTTTTTAAAAAAACTACAATGTCGAACTTATGCGTTATTTCATGATACTCCAGAGGTAAAAATGTGAGTTCGCTGGCTTTTAATGTAATCTCATGAAAGATATACGGTTCGTCAAGTCCATTCATAATTTCGTCAATTCTTTCGGTTGGTTGGATGAATCCGGTGAATTTCCAGATTTTCAATTGCGGTGCATTGTCGACTAAATTTATTACCTGGTTAAAGTATTCCGGGTTGCCGTTGGCGGTTATGATGAGTTCGGTTTTATCCGTATTCTTTTTTGGGAATACAATCATAAAGTCAATTTCTTTGCAATAGTAGCTGAGGTTTTTGTTTATCCAAAAGCTTATGTGTTTTTGGTTTTTAGGGGTTTCGTTGATGAGGTTTTTGATGGTTTGGTTGTTGTCTTGGAACCAGTTCCAGAAGGTGTTGATTTTTTTCATTTTTTTTGTGGTGAGTGGTGAGTAGTGAGTGGTGAGTGGTGAGTTGCTTCTCTCGACTGCGCTCGAGATGACACGCTTGAGATGATACGCTCGTGATTAGGTTGCTTTGCTTCGTGTCTCGCAACTCCTCGCAATGACTTTATCGTTTGTCTTTCGTTCTACTATCAAATGTTATTAAATTGAACATTTGTCGCATTCTGGAGCGGAGTCGGTTGCCGTAGTTGTTTTCGATTTCGGAGGCGGAAAGGTTGGTGGTGATGTGGGTCACCGATTTGTTTTCAACAAACTGTTCGTAACGACTGATGAGTACCTCAGCCATGACATTGCAATCATTTCCGAAGTGTTTAATTTGCTGTTCGGCACCCAAATCGTCAAAGCAATAACCAGTTAGTTTTGATTGACTGGCTTGCTTTAGCGTGTAGCAGTTGATGGCCTCAAATCCATTTTTAGCAAATTCAAACGAGACTTCCCTACATGTTTTGATTTTGTATTCGAATGCATGGTAGGCGAAAGGGCGTACTAAGTTCATTAGGGATGTTTTTCCGCAACCTATTGAACCTGATACTAGAATTCCTTTTGATAAGTCAATATTTTGGTTCATGGCTGCTTTCTCATCTTTTATCATATAAATCAACAATTTGTAGATGGTAGGATAATCCATTTCGCTGATATGAAACGATCTACCGTAGGTTGTTTTTCCTAGGTTTTCTAAATATTCCAAGCATTTTTGGAAATTATATACTTTGAAACCTTTGTGGACCACGTAGGTTTCACGGACAGATTTATAATGGTTCGTCATAGTTTTTTTGAGTTGCCGTGTGCAGGTGCATCGGTTTTGGTTGGGAATTGTAATCGGTTTTTTGGGTGTTAGCAGCAAACTTAGCTGTGTTGAGCATCCAGTTTCTTGCTGCTGCTTTCCAGTCTTTCATTTTTGTTTTACCGCCTATAAGCCAACCAATGCTGGAGTAGTAATTGAAGAATTTATTGGCTTCAATTTGGGAACTTTCTTTGAAAGCAAAGTATTCTAGAATCATTTCGAGCGATGGAACGGTAGTTTCAAAAAATAAATCGAGTTCAACTAGTTTTTCTTTTTTGGCGCAACTTTTTTCTTTCTCTTTTTTTTCTTTTGGATTTATTAAAGGATTCAAATTTTGAACAGGTTCTTTTGTTGAAATTGTTTTTGTATCTAATTTTATGTTGTTTAAATTGTTTTTAGATGTTTGTTTTTTATTATATATATAGACCTGTTCATTAACTTGTTCAATACCTTGTTCATTTTTTGATTCGTTCAAATTATGAAGGGGTTCATTTTTTGAACGTGTTGATTGTGGTATTTTTGAAATTGTTTTTTCTTCTGCAGAAAAATTGACCATAACGATGTTGGAACAGGAGTGGGGATTGAATGTTGGGTTGTATACCATGAACCCTAAAAGTTCTAACTCTTTCATGCACTTATGATATGTCGCTTTTGAATGGATCTTGCTGGCTTTCATAATTTCTTCCCGACTAATACCCGTTGGATTCTTAAACCGATTCACGTTCCAACATTGGAATAGTGCCAAATAGAGCGAAATGTGGGTTGGATTAAGGTTGGGTTCATAATTGATTTTATTGAAAAATCCGGTGAGGTGTTTGATGTAATTCATTTTTTTTAGTGAAAAGTGAGTGGTGAAAAGTGTCTCTCGACTGCGCTCGAGATGATAGTAAAAAGTGGAGGAGGAATTATAATTAGATTGCTCTCTTCCTAGCGATGACTTTACTTAAAAAGGGTAGGGACGGCATTTACTTTATTTCCGTTTAAAAGTTTTTCAATATCAGTTTGGTCGTAATACATAATACCACCGATTTTGGTGTATGTGAGTGTGCCGTTGACACGGAGGTTTTGCAGTGTTCCGGGAGAAATGTTGAGTAATTTCCTGACTTCTGTTGATTTTAGCCATTTTTTGGATTGCTCGTTTGTGCCTTTGAGTATTTTTGTAATATCTTCTAAAAGAGATTTACGGAATTCACAGAGGTCTGCTTTAGTGAGGATTTCGATTGCCATAACTTTCGTTTTATATTGTTATGGTGCAAAATTGGTGGGATTGGTTGTTTTTATATCACAAGTGGTTCACAAGTTGTGAAAGAAAAAATGGGTTTTTATTTTGAAGTGGCTGTGGTTATTGACTTTTTTTATAAAAATATAAGAGCGGATATAAGAAGTACGTTTATCTAAGTACTGATTTTTTATTTGAAGAAATCTTTACTTTTTTCCTTGATGAAAAAAGTAACAAAAAAATCAAGCCTGAAAATCAAAAGCTTGAAAACTACCTTGAAGTTCCGTTCCGCAGCCCGAGCCGTTCGTCCTTCGTACTCAACTTGCGGACTGCTGCCACTTCACTTCTTCGTTGTTTTGCTATGCTTTTTATTTAAGGGCGGTTAGAAGAGGTTGTAATTACAAGTTTGTTTTTGATATTACTGTTTTTGTTTATTAAGAGATTCTTTTTCTTTTGTCTTGTGTAGTCGATTCTGGGATCACTCCTTACGGCCAAGACTAGAGCTCTTACCGTAATTTTTTAAATGCTAACTATAAGGGTGTCTGAGTTGATGTCTTGTTTATATTTATGATTGTTGTTGACTTCTTAATTTATTGATGAAGTAGGTGGGAGATAGGCCTGTTTGATTTTTGAACGCTCGTGTAAAGATTTGTGTGGAACCAAAACCAGCTTCGTCACTTAATGACTTATTTTTGTAATTGCGGTATTTGTTTTCGTTTATGAGTAGTTCTATAATATGTTCGATCTTTAAATAGGTGATATATTCAACTGTTCCTTTGTCGCGGTAACGTGCAATAATTTTTGAAACGTATTTGGTATTGGTGTTTAATAATAAAGCCATTTTTGCCAAAGTCATGTCTTTTTCGAGATACTTTTTATTGCGTTCAAATTTTTCGAGATTTTTAAGAATGGCGGCAATCACTTCGGGATTGATATCGAGTTCGGTGTCTTTACTGGTATTGTTTGAAGCCAATGATTGGTGCGTTTCGGGTTTGCGATTCATCAACTCTTCAAATAATCTTTTATTTTTATAGTGTCTGTACACCAATACCGCAATGATTACTGTCATTATGGTAATTATAACGGTCCAGTATTTTTCAATGTTTCTTTGAGTTTGAATTAAATTTTTTGTGTCGTATTCTTTGTGTATTTTTCCTGAAAGGTATTTGAAATCCTTATGCAGCACTTGGTCTACTTTTAAGAGCGTGCTGACGTAATATAACTCTAATTCTCTGTTGTTTCGTTGCTGATAATAATCAATTAATATTTCATAGGCTTCCCGTAAATCAGGACGTATGTACTTTTGTTTTTGGAAAGCTTCATCTATTTTTTTTAAGTAGGGTAATGCCTTTTCCTGCAACTCTTGAGCCCAATAACTTTTACCGATATAAAAATAGGCCGTCGTTTCATTTCCAAAGTCTTTATCATGAATCACTGCAGGAAGTGCCTCTTTTAATTTTTTTATTGCATCTCTATAATTGTGTTTAAAATACTGGTTAACGCCTTCGGAATGGATGAAGTACGGCTCCATTTCTAAATTTTTAAAGCGCAGTCCCTCGTTCAGCCCCGTCTTGTTCATCTGGCTACACAGTTCATATTTACCTATGCGGTTGTAAGAAAGCCCCAAAGAATGAAGTGAATTTAGATAGGCACGGTCATTTTTTCCCTTGAAATAGTTTACACATTCTTGAAATAGTGCTGTTGCCTCATCGTAAAATCCAAGGTAATATTTGATCTGAGCAATAACATATTTTACTTTATAACTGAGGTAGGGGTTGTTTGTCTTTGAAATATATTCGTCCGCTTTTAAGTAGCTGTCGAGGGCATTCATGTGCTCTTTACGATCGTATTGTACAACCCCTTTTGTCATGTAGCCCGATGCGATGAATTCAATATCAGCTGTTCTTTTTGCCGTTGCCAGCATACTATCAACATATATAAGTTGTAGCTTTTTACTGCTCGTATAAATTAAGGCTTTATAGGAATGCGCCATTTGACCGAAGTTTTTCTCCCGTTTTGCTTTTGCTAACCATGACTGTGCAAACAGCCTTTCTTTAATGCTATCTTTTTCCTCATAAAGTATGTTGTTGCTGAAATATTTATAGTCTTTCGTGGAAAGACTGTCCGGAAGGACAAAATTATTTTGTTGTGCATAGGCATTATAAGACAGGCATACCCATATTATAAGTAAGTAGTTTTTCGTCATATTCCTAAGAGATTGGGGGCTTACTGATTAGAAAATAAAGGACTAGTTACTACGGTATTCTATTCCTATGCACTAAATGTAACTAAAATTACTTAATCGATGCAAGAATTACCCTAATAAAGGATTCTTTCATTTTCTTGAGTGTAACTCGTTGGATAGTTGTTGTTTATTGGGAAATGTTCTGTGTTCAATTCGGGAATTGCATATAGTAGATTCCCGAATTGAACAGTTGTTGGCTTGCCGGGGAGGAAACGTCCCACTAGTTTTGCCCTGAATTCAAACGGTTTTATTATGAGTAAAACCAACATATTGTTCAGATTATCCCGGGAGAAATGAACTGATGAAAAAAGTAATCAGTAACATTTAAAAACATTAACCAAAATGAAAAAATTCTATTCAGGACTTAGCACTTTAATTTGCTTCTCTTTTTTGTTTGTACTCGATTCTTGTAGTACAGATCCTTCTATTGTATCGAGTGATACTCCAGAAAGCGTAGAATCGAAGAAGGAGGTTCTTTATTACAACACTAAAAAAGTGGATGAAATGCCTACCAATACAGATAATCCTTATGATTCAGATGGGCGAATGTATTATGAGTTATTTAAAAATCATAAAGCATCGGATGGTTTACAAGACGCAATTTCTTCCGTCAGTAGTCCTGTTGCATCTGTAGCCTACACCAAAACGTCATTTAATAAAATGCAAAAAAAGGAAAATAATTCGGCGGCAGTAGCCAAGGGTACCAATGTCATTTTTGATAGTACTGTCATTTTTTCGGATATTATTGCGAATTCTAGTATGACAGCGTATGCGAAATTAAGTCTTACTGATTTTATCCATTCTTTTCTATTTCTTTTTAAGCAGGAAGATCGCTATGCGGCACTTTATGATTTTGTGGTTCAGTACGAAAGGAGTATTCTTACTGATCCTATTATGACTGAAACTGATAAACAAATTATCCTGACTACTACATCTTTTGCCCGACATTCGGCTTATGAGACTAGAACGGAATCGACAGCTATAATTGATCCCGACTGGCGTAAACTTGTAACGCATCTCATTGGTGATAGTGAAACTATTGAATAGTATCCTCATGCTTTGCAATTGCTGGTTGTAACTAGGTACCGTCGCGTATCAGTAAAGATTAGATAAAGGATTGATTGTCTTTTTTTAGGTACTTTTTACAAACAATGATAAAAGGCTGCTCGATTTAGACTGCACCCAAAAGTTTAGACAAATTTATAATTAATTTTGATAATAATGAGCCCGATATTGTGTCGGGCTCATTCCGTTTAAATTCAGTTTTATTCTTTCATTATTGTAATATTTGATATACTCTTTAATTTCAATTTTTAAATGATTGATGTCTTTGAATTTCATAATATAAAACAGTTCTGATTTTAATATTCCAAAGAAGTTTTCAATAATTGCATTATCTAAACAGTTCCCTTTTCGAGACATACTTTGTATTAATCCTTTTTCTTTTAAAAGCATTTGATATTGTTTCATTTGATATTGCCAGCCTTGGTCTGAGTGCAATATTAGATTAGAATTATTAGGTATACATTTAAAAGACTTTTTAAGCATATTGCATATTTGATTAAAATTGGGTCTTTCCGATAATTCATAACTTATTATTTCTCCGTTAAATAAATCAATAATAGGCGAGAGATACAATTTATTGCCAGAGATATTAAACTCCGTTATATCGGTTGCCCACTTTTGGTTGGGTGCTGTTGCCTTAAAATTTCGCTGTAATATATTAGGAGCTATCTTTCCTTGTTCTCCTTTATATGATTTATATTTTTTTAATCGTATTAAACTTTTTAATCCTAGAACCTTCATTAATCGCAATACCGTTTTGTGATTAATTACAATTCCTTTTTGTTTGATTACCAAAGTAATACGACGGTAACCCAATCGGCCTTTATGGTGGTTGTAAATCTGCTTAATCAATTCTTTAATGTCTTTGTATTTGTCGATTAATTGACTTCTTTTTTCATGGTAATAATAACTACTTCTGACCATTTTCATACAATTGAGAAGAACCTCTAAATCATATTTATGCCTTAATTCCATTATGGTTTGAGCCTTTTGTTTTGATTGGCTTGTTCGGCTTGAATTAAGGCATTGAACTTTTTTAAAATTTCGTTCTCTGCTCGCAAATATTCCAGTTCCTTTAAAAGTTCTTCTTCCCGGGTTAATGGTTTGTCTGTTTTTCGTTGTTTTCTCTTAAAATTCATAGATGCTGGTCTTCCTTTGGGTTTAGGTTTTAAACCTGCCGAACCTTCTTTTGCATATTCCCTTTGCCAACGTCTTATTATCGAACTTGTCGGAATATTGAATGTTAAACAGGCTTCACTCAAAGATAATGACTTGTTTTCAATACTTTGTAGAACTTTTAACTTAAAGCGTAAACTATAATTTGCGTTTTTTTGGACAGGAAAAAGACCTTCGTTTCCAAATTTAAGATACCACCTAATCCAATCTTTAAGGCTGGTTGTGCCTATGTCATTCTCTTTAGCTGTAACACTTAGTGATTGACGATTTTTTAAAACTTCATTTACACAGCGAAGTTTAAATTCATAATTGTAACTGACTTTTCTTTCCATAAAAATACCCCCAGATAATGTCTAATTATTTGGGGGCAGTTCAATTTGAGCAGCCTTTTTTAATTTTCATCTGCTTCGTCCATACGGATCATAAGTTTGTTTTTGAGTGTATTCAGAAATTTTGTTCTCTCGGATTTTCTATTTCGGATTTCCAGAAAAACCCTGTTGAATTGTCCCAAATGAATATTAAAAGCTGACTCGAAAAAGGTTGTGACTTCTTTTAGTCCTGAGGATCCGTTATTAAAAACGCCTTCTGTATGGAGTGCATAAATCAATTCAATCAGTTCTACTTTTGATCCCGTCCATTTCGGACCTTTAGAGAGTGGGGAAGGCGATTGTATTGTTATTGTCTTTCGCTTTAATTTTGCTATTTGCTCTTCCAGAAAAACTTTTATATCATCGTTGGCTAGTATGCAAGCCACTTTATAGTCATGCGAGGTATTGAAGCGATGATCTGCCTGGAAATAAAAACTGTCCACCATTAGTTTTAGATCGTATTTTGCCCGTATAAAATATTTATTATCGAGGAAGTTGTTAGCTGTGCGGTAGTAACGATAAAACTCCTGATTCTCCACGAAAAAGACTTTTAATTTATTGAGTTCTGCTTTATAATATTTATCCATTGTTTTTTGAGACCCGAATGGCTTGTTGGTTTCAATAGTATAAATTTCGTTATAGTAAATCAGTTTAGCCGCAAACTTAGGCTTGATGTCTCGGAAGAATTCTATTTCCTCTTTTTTATTTAGCTGTTTGTATTTTAGGAAAAAGGTTTTTAGTTTCTCTAAGGCAGCAATGCTATTCTTTATTGCCTGCTCGGCCAACTGTACCTGATTTTCTGTTTCCAGATGGATCAATTTTAATTGATGTTCTAATTCTAACATCAAGGATTCAGCAAACAATTTCATTAGGGCTGTTTTAGATTTACAATTTGACCGATTCAATAATTGAATCAGTAGGCAAATCTATTTGATGGATGCTTGGGTTGCAAATGGTATGGTGTTCGATTCCTGAATTGAATAGTGAAATTCCCGAATTGCATACTTTGTTTTTTGTACTACTGCGGTAAACCAGCTTTGTATTTACCGCAAAAATGCGGTGATAAATTGAAATAATCACCGCTTATTTTTTATTGCGGTATTTCGGATAATAGATAGTTGTTCGAGGACAGTAGGCCTCGTAGATCTTGGTTGGATTATAGAATTGAACAATTAAAATTTAGTGATGAAAGATCAGTGCTCTTGGATTTTATGAAATAAATATTTCTTACATTTTAAGAGGAGATGCATTCCCTAATTTGACAGTCTCGGAATGCAATTCCGCCATCAGATAACTTAATGAATATGAGCGAGACGCTCGTGCTAGCAGGGGCAATTCTGCGGATCGGGATTATTAAATTACAAAAAACAAAAATTTAGTTTAATATTATAATTTTATATCATATTTTTGAAGGATAATCCAACATACTTAAGGTAAGTATTAGTATTCCTTTTAGAATTAAAACATGTCGCAAAAAAAATTAAAGAAAAACAATATAAATAATTACTCATTGATAGATCTATTTTGCGGTATAGGAGGTCTTACGCATGGTTTTGTAAAAGAAAATTTTAAAATTGATGCTGGTATAGACTTTGATGCTACTTGCAAATTCGCTTTTGAAAAAAATAATAATGCTTCATTTTATTTAGATGATGTTACCTTGCTCAAAGGTGATGATTTACTTAAACGCTATAGAAAAAACACTCGCAAAATATTGGTGGGATGCGCACCTTGCCAGCCTTTCTCATTGCAAAAAAATAAAAACCTTTATAAAGATAATATCTCAGAAGACTCTAAATGGAAATTACTGTATTCTTTTGCAGATCTAATTGAACAAACGGACCCAGAGATTATTTCTATGGAAAATGTTCCCCAATTATTAAAATTTAAAGAAGGTAAAGTTTTCAATGACTTTATAGAGCGATTAGAAAAAAAGGGGTATAAATTAACTTACAGTATCGTAAATGCGCAAGACTATGGTGTGCCTCAAAGAAGGAAAAGACTAGTGCTTTTAGGCTCAAAACATGGATTTATTAATTTAATTGAAAAAACTACCCCAAAAGGACATCATCTCTCAGTGCGTGATGCGATAGGTCATTTACCAGCAGTTGAAGATGGAATTGCTCACCCTAGTGACTCAATTCATATTGCCCGTAAGCTGACTGATTTAAATAAAAAAAGGATTCAAGCTTCGGTACAGGGAGGTTTTTGGAGGGATTGGGATGAAAGTCTATGGTTAGAATGTCATAAAAAAGAAAGTGGAAAAGCTTTTGGAAGTGTATATGGTCGAATGAAATGGGATGAAGTAGGACCTACAATGACCACCTGTTGCACAGGACTGGGTAATGGAAGATTTGGACATCCGGAACAAGATCGAGCTATAACTCTACGAGAAGCAGCACTATTACAAAGTTTCCCCATCAATTATCAATTTACAGATCCTTCGTCAAAAATTCCCACTCAAACTATTGCCAGACAGATTGGTAATGCCGTTCCAGTAGGGTTAGGAATTGCGATAGCGAAGAGTATTAAAAATCATATTGAAAATCTTGAATAATTCACCAAAAAATTACGAGCCCCTTAAGTGGAGATTCGATGTTAATACGTTTCGACTTCTCGGAAGAGAATTGATTACTGATCGTATAACTGCTGTATTTGAGCTAGTAAAAAACGCTTATGATGCAAATGCAACAGAAGTGGTCGTTAGCTTTTCTAATGTTAACAATCAAAATAGTAACTCAATAATTTCCATTAAGGATAACGGAACCGGAATGTCGTTTGAAGATATTAGAGACAAATGGATGGTGGTTGGTACTAATAGTAAAAGAAAAACACTTTATTCTGATGCTCCATTTAACAGACGGTTTGTAGGGGAAAAAGGAATTGGTCGATTTGCTGTTGATAAATTAGGAGAAAAAGTTAAAATTATCACGAAACAAGAAAATGAAGTTGAGTGGTTAAATGTGAAAATTGACTGGGACGAATATGAAATTAAAGCTGCAAACCAACAATTAACGTTATTTACCGACGTTGAAAATGAATATACATATTCGGATGGAAATATTACAGAACATGGAACTGAGTTAGTCATAACTAATTTAAATGAACCATGGACAAAATCGGACATTGAGAGACTATATAAGGAACTTACTAAAATTGTATCACCTTTTTATCCGTTAAACCCTCCCTTTAATATTTATGTCAATTCAAATGAATTTACTGATTTTACAAAAAGATTAGTTGAAGTTGATATTGTCAAATATGCATCTCATACTGCTGAGATATCTTTTGACATTTTAAAAAATGAACAGGATACATTAAAGTTTGATCCTCTGAATGGCAAAATTTTCACTGAAAAAGTGCCCATTAAATCATTTGGTCCAGTAGCAATGAACCTGTTTTTCTTCAATACAAAAGCGAAACGAATTTTTAACCAAGCGTTTAAAGGTGATGAAACTCGGATAGATGGTTTAAAAATATATAGAAATGGTCTAGTTACAACTCCATTCGCTGAATATAACGATCATCCAGATACCAAACGGGATGTTTTAGGAATAGATAAAAGACTATGGCGCGATATTTTTAACAGAATATCAACAAGAGAGGTTATAGGTTTAGTAGCAATTACAAAAGAAGAAAACCCATTAATTATTGATGCAACTAATCGGCAGGATTTTGTGGACAATAATGAATATAGGGAACTCAAAAAATTTATAATTGAACAATTAAATATATTTTCTGAAATAAAAATATACGAAAGATCACTGCGTCAGGAAGATGGAGATAATGCGTTAGTTAAAGCGGAAGAAAATGTGCAAAGTTTTAGTGAGGCAATTCATAAGCTTGAAATAGAGAAACCTGATTTAAAACTAGCTTTACAACCCTTAAAAAAACAAGCCGCCGAAGTTTCCAATTCTTTAAAACGCGGAATTACTGCCCAAAAGGAAGCCAAGCAAGAATATGTTCGTAAAGAAAATATTTATTTAAGTTTAATGTCCTTACAGGATTATGCCATTAGGCTTTCCCATGCAGTTAGAACTTCTTTAGGAAAAACTAAAAGAATGGCAGAATTTTTTAAAAATAAGTTTCCAAACGCTCGTTTTGACGATAGATTTAAAGAATATGCTTTACTTATTTATGATGAAATGGAAACCCTTAATAAGGTTATTGATTTCATGCTTAGTTATGCCGGTTCTAATATAGATTTTGAAGATTTTAGCATAAAACAAATGCTAAATGACTTGCTATTTAGATCTTACAAACAAACCTTCTTATCTGAAAAAATAACAGCTTTAATTGAATTTGAAGATGACTTAATAATTAATGCAAATAAAAAATTCTTTGAAGACATTTTTCAAAATTTCGTTTCAAACTCTATAAAAGCATTAGAAACAAACGATTCTAAAATCATTAAATGCACTGGTAAAATAATTGATGATCAGTTTGTAATTTATTTTTCTGACAATGGTACCGGAATTTCAAAAGATAAATGGAAAAAAGTTTTTGAGATTTATTACACTTCTACTGCTGAACAAGGCGGTGCAGGACTAGGCCTTTTCATTGTAAAAACGAGAATTGAAGCCTTACATGGAAATGTAGAGATTATAGATAGTGAATTTGGGGACCGTGGAGTAACATTTAAAATTACCTTACCATTTAAAAAAAATTAAAAAATGATTCCATCCCCTACTAAAATTGTTGTTATTCACGATACATTAAAAGACAATGATCCTTTAATAATTGAACTAATTGAAGAACATGGTAAAAACAATGTAACCTTAATCGAGCATTCGGAGGAAGGTCTGCAATATGTACTTAAAAATCGAACTCAAAAAATGATTGTAATTCTGGACTTAGATCTCCATGTGGATGAACTACAAGGAATAGACGTTTTCAGAGCAATCAGAAAAGAAACATCACTTGTTTATATAATTATCTGGACAGCTAAGGATGTAAATAGCTTATCAAAGGACAATTTAGTAGAATTAGTTAATAATGATTTTCTATCTCTAGAACATAGTACTACAGATTACGGAAAAGTTCTTCCGCTAGTAACAAAAGCTCAACATCAACTAGAAGTTCGCGTAGATACAATTTTAGAAGAATGGATATCAACTTTAAGTGTTGAAGAAAGAGCTAAACCTTTTATTATGAATACTGATGGTGAATATACATTAGACCAAATAATTAAAAGTATTCGATTAGGAGAAACGTTAGGTCGAAATATTGAAAGGAATATTTTAAAATTGGCGGTAAGTCTTTTAACCAAACAAAAGATCAGATTCAATGATTAAAACATTAATTTCTTACGATGATCAAGATTATACACTTGGTGCTTATTTTCAAAAAAGCTATGAAGAACTAACATCAAGAATAAAAAATCCAAAAATCGCACCAAATTACCTCGATGGCAGTATGTGCACATTTGATGGTGTGCGAGATGGCATTAATGCGAATAATTCAGATAAATTTGTATTTGTCGCATTTTCACATGGAGATGAAGATTGTCTTCAAACCAGTAGCGAATCCTATGTTGATAGCACTAATTGTCCCTCATTTAAAAGTTCCTTATTTTACTCAACGGCGTGCAGTTGTTCTAGTAAATTAGGTCCAGAACTGATTGAGAATGGTTGCTATTCATTTATTGGATACCGCGATACAGTCTTAATACATCCAGATTATCATAACGATTTTATTGATTGTGAAATTCATGCAATCGTTGAATTCTTTAATACTGAAATTACAATAGGTGAAGCATACAAAAGTATGCATGATAAATATGATGAGACCGTATTGCGTTTAGTAAGTGGCTCTATAGTTGACACTTTAATAGCGTCGACTTTGGTAGGTAATCAGAGTTTATTAACTATACTTGGTAATAAGGATTTGATACTTTCTGATTTAGATACCGACTAATTAATATTTCTGCATTAGATTTGATATAATAGAAAACAATAAGGCTGTAGTTTTTTACTGATTGACTCTTTTTTATAGATATAAAGCACAAATTTATAAGTATTACTTACCACCATAAAACAAAAAAAGATGCCTAAGCATCTTTTTCATTTCTTTTGTTTAGTTCTTCAATTATCATTTGTGAACCAGATCTTAGTATGTTAGTAGATTTTTACCCCTTAGATAAGTAGCGACAATTATAACTGATATTGCTATTAGAATTTCATACCACGGCATTGTGATTATAGTTTTGATTATGACCTCAAACCTATAATTTTATTAAGTTAGCTACAAATAGTATGGTGTGTGATTCTGTCATTTTTCAAGTTAATTTTTCATTTCCACTCAAGTTAATAATCCATTTTCTTTCAGATGTTTAAATATAATTTTATCAACTTCCGATATTATATCTAAATCTGTATAATTTAACCATTTAATTTCTTCTATTTCATTATTCTCTTTCGGTTCTCCTATGTAATTAGCTTTATAACACGTCATTTTTACAATTACTCCTTCAATAGCTCCGTCTGATTGGGCTTTAAACGTTCCGACATATTCAATAGATTCATTTATTATTTCAACACTTAATTCTTCTTGAATTTCTCTGATTAAAGTTTGTTGGTCGGTTTCATTATTTTCTCTTTTACCTCCTGGAATATAATATTTGTTTTTACCTTTTGATTTTGTGCTTAAAATTTGGCCATTTTCAATTTTTATTAATGCTATTTTATCAATTTCTTTCATCGTTTATTTCTTTTTGACTGGCGCGTAATTTGTTTATAGTAGCCACAAAATGGCTACAATCTACCAGAATTTAGCTGAATTTGTACTATAAAATGTTTTTTTACTGTGCTGTACCAAACAAACAAAACCATTTCTATTATCCTTTACGGTTTTCCACATTATCAAAAAAAATACAATGTAAAACAAAAAAGACACCTTACAGCATCTTTCATTATTTCTTGTGTCTATTTTTCCAACTATCATTGTAATGATAGTTTTTCCTAAACTCATATATTTTCCCTCTAATGTAAACGCCAACAGGTATAAGAAGTATCACTATTACTATTTCGTACCATTCCTTAGATAATGTTTTATGGTTAATAAATGAAATATTTATTCCTTTTCTAAGTCTATTTTAAAATCAAAAAACTCCTTAGGTTGTATTTTAAGTCCATATGATAAATTAAGTATTGTTTCTAAAGTTACATTTTCAGTACCTTTTTCAATTTTACTTATAAAACTTGCGTCGAGATCACAATTTTCAGCAATCTTCCTAAAGCTTAAACCTTTCTGTTTTTTTATTTCGCCGAGTCTTTTACCAAATTGCAGTAAAAATTCACTTTTTGTAGTTTCATTAATCATAGCCTATCTTTTAGGCAATTTCTTTAAATTTAAAGAAATTAATGTGGCAATATATTACCACGTTAATGTTTTTTAGTATATTTGTTTACCATTACATTAAAGTAATGTATTTTTGCGATTCTTCATATAAAATATTTGAAGCATTCGCTTTGAATCTCGTTTCAGAAAACTGGTAATTTTTAAACGCACGAGATGATAAGTACGATGCTCACGTCCCATGGCGTGGGCTCACTTATTCGTGTGTAGGGTATACCAGTACCTCTGAAGCGTTTAAGATGAGTTCCATGCCATTTTTATTTCTAATAGACTCATACTTTCCTTAGATTCTCAGCACCGCTTTATCCTTTTTTATAGTCTCGCAGCAGTTTAAACCGCTAAAACCCGCATGCCTATGAAATAAATAAGAAATGCTATTTACTTAATGCCTGTACCGAAGGGTCCTTTGAATAAAAAAACCTAGTTAACTTAATTTGAGTTAGTAACTAAAAGGTGCAGGTAATTTAGTCGCAACATCAACTCATAACTCATTAACCAATAACTAAAAAAATGCCTATGAAATACTACAAACAAATACAAATAGGAATAATTTTACTTTTTATAGCAACGATGTTTATGTGGCTTTATGGTTGAGATAGTTTCACAGAAACAGATCTTCCAAAGTCATATTGTGAGGAGCAAAGAGGTCATTTTTATTTTAAATTTTGAATTTTAAATTGGGGTAAATAATAAAAATATAAATCTAACTAAAATCATGCCTATGATAGAATAATAATATTGCAGTTGCTTTTCGTCGTATCTCGAAATGAGATTGCTTCGTGCCTCGCAATGACATAACAAAAAAAGGCCCTCCAACCGTCTGGACAACTGCATAGAGGACCAATGCTAACAAAACTAACGTTTCATTTAACTATACCAATATTATGAATAAATTTTCATTTTACAAGGGTAAATGGTGGATTCCTATTTTTCTATGGGTTTACCTTATTCTTACACCACTATTTTCTTACGGTTCGATATGTGTCGTAAATTCAAAATTCGAAAGTCATAAAGTAATTCCCTCGACTGCGCTCGGGATGACACAATCTATTGTAATTACCGGAACTGTAAGTGACAGTCAGGGTGTACTGCCGGGAGTTACAGTATCTGTAGCCGGAAAATCAACAGTCACCATTACTGATTATCAAGGTAAATACAGCATAACGGCCACGGCCACTGATACTCTAGTTTTTTCTTTCGTAGGGTATACCACCTTAAATATTCCTATAGCAGGACGTACTGTAATTAGTGTAAATCTACAAGAAGATGCTACCCAACTGCAGGAAGTACGAATTAATGCGGGTTATTATAGCGTCAAAGAAAGCGAGCGCACCGGAAGTATTGCGAAAATCACATCAAAGGATATTGAGACGCAACCTGTAACCAATGTACTCGCAGCGATGCAGGGCAGGATGGCCGGGGTCAATATTACGCAACAGACTGGAACCGGTGGAGGTGGGTTTAACATCCAGATTCGCGGACAGAACAGTGTGAGAAGAGGAGGGAACTCTCCTTTGTATATTATTGACAATGTGCCATATTCAAGTGAGGAAATTGGGAACGGAATGTCGATGTCAGTCATGTCAATGAATACTAATCCGCTAAACAATATTAATCCAACCGATATTGAAAGTCTGGAAGTTCTTAAAGATGCGGATGCAACGGCCATCTATGGATCGCGTGGGGCGAACGGAGTGGTATTGATCACCACCAAAAAAGGTAAGAAAGGCAAGACCCGTTTTAGCGCATCGGTAGCACAGGGAGCGGGAAGCGTTCCACATTTTATGAAAATGATGAACACGGAACAATACCTTGCTATGCGTGCCGAAGCATTTGCGAACGACAGCATAACGGAATATCCGGAAAGTGCCTATGACATTAATGGAACATGGGATCAAAGCCGATCTACCAACTGGCAGAAAGAATTAATGGGTGGTACTTCAAAAATCACCAATATTAACGGCTCTATCTCCGGAGGTTCTGAGCAAACCCAATTTATGGTATCCGGAACTTATGGTAAGGAAACAACCGTGCTACCTGGTGATTTTGGTTACAATCGGGTTAATGTGAGGACAAGCATTAATCACGCATCTGCTGACCAACGGTTTAAGATTGCTTTTACTGGGGGCTACGGCATACAGGATAACAACCAACCCTCGACCGATCTTACCACGGAGGCTTGGCGACTTGCCCCCAATGCTCCAGCACTTTATGATGCGGAAGGGAACCTTAATTGGGAAAACAACACTTTTGAAAATCCGCTGCGCTACTTAAAAGGGTTATCGAAATCTAACACCTATGACCTTGTTGCCAATACAACACTTTCCTATAATTTACTCGACAACCTTGAAATAAAAAGCAGTTTTGGGTATACCGACCTAAACCATCATGAAAGCAGTACTTATCCCTCGACGATGTATAACCCATCCTTTGGGATTGGTAGTGAAACTTCCCGTATTTTTTATACCGATACCAAAAGGAACTCGTGGATTATCGAACCACAACTGAACTGGAAACCTACCTTGGGGGCTGTGAAAACAGAGTTGCTGCTAGGAAGCGCTTTCCAACGTCAAAATAATAGATCTCTTTCAGTTCAGAGCAGTGGCTTTTCCAACAACAGCATGATTTATAATCCCGCTGCGGCCACAAATACTTCGATTCTTGGCTTTGACGAATCAGTATACAAGTATCAATCGTTTTTTGGCCGTGCTAATTTTAACCTAAAAGAACGCTATATCATTAACCTCACGGGAAGGCGAGACGGTTCAAGCCGTTTTGGTGCTGGTAAACGTTTTGCATGGTTCGGAGCCGTAGGAGCAGCGTGGCTTTTTTCGCGTGAGAAATTATTGCAGGACAATAATGTGCTGAGTTTTGGAAAGCTTCGTGCCAGTTATGGGACAACAGGAAATGACCAGATTGGGAATTACCAATTCCTGAATACGTACACGCCATCAAATGCCAATTATGACGGAGTAATCGGTCTGCAACCCTCACGTTTGTATAATGCTAGTTTTGGGTGGGAAACCAACAAAAAACTTGAAGTAGCGTTAGAGACCGGATTTTTGAAAGAGCGAATCTTTCTGACCGCGGCATGGTACCGCAACAGATCTTCCGATCAATTGGTTGGAATACCGTTGCCGGGAACTACGGGTTTTACTGAAATACAGTCGAATCTTAATGCTTTAGTTGAGAATCGCGGGGTAGAACTAACCTTGCATACTGTAAATGTGAAAACTACTGGTTTTAACTGGAGTACCACAATCAATTTTTCGGCTTCAAAAAACAAGCTGCTCTCGTTTCCAAACCTTGAAAGTTCTACCTATAGTAATTCGTATGTGATTGGGCAGCCATTGAATATTGTAAAAGTATATCATTATACCGGCATTGATCCTGCAACGGGTATTTACACTTTTGAGGATGTAAATGGAGATGGTATATTGACAGAGCCCGCAGACAAGCAGACCGTGAAAGACTTAAACCCGGCTTATTTTGGAGGAATTCAAAATACGTTGCGGTTTCAAAGATGGCAATTTGATTTCCTCTTCAATTTTGTAAAGCAACAGAATTATAATGTACCACGAACGATGGGAGTTGCCGGCACGATGAACAACCAAAGCATCGCTATAGTTGACCGCTGGCAATCTCCGGGAGATATAGCTTCTTCACAAATATATACTTCGGGCGCAAACGGCACAGCTGAAAATGCCCTTTACAATTATGCAGCCAGTGACGCAGGGATAACAGATGCATCATTTATAAAACTCAAGAATGTTTCCATCAGTTATGAATTTCCAGAGCGGTGGCTTAAAAATGTTAACTGCAAGGCAACTGTTGAAGCGCAAAACGTGTTCACTATTACTGGCTATAAAGGGGCTGATCCTGAATTTGCCGGTTATGGATTTTTGCCGCCATTGCGCATTATCACCGCGGGATTACAATTTAACTTTTAACCTTTAAAGAAAGAGATATGAATACCAACAATTTTTTTAATCCGTATTGTACCAAAAAAGCAAGGGTTTATAGGATTCTTTCCGGCGTGACCCTTTTGTTTATTATGTTCTGGTTTACCAGTTGCGATGACTTTACAGCGATTGATACGCCAGTATCACAACTAAACACCGCTGCTGTTTTTGAAGAAAAGAACACCGCATATAGTGCGATGGCAAATGTTTTTGCGCAAATGCGCGACAATGGAATGCTAACCGGAAAAACTACTGGAATGCAGAAAGAAATGGGATTGTATGCCGATGAACTCACCTGGTATGGAAACAGTGCTCAGAGTTCGGCTAATTTCTTCACTAATACGCTCATTCCGACACATCCCACTTTAGCCACCTGGTGGAATAACAGCTATAGCCAGATCTACGCCGCCAATGCTGTAATTGAGGGTGTAGCAGGATCGACAACACTCTTGCAAGTTGATAAGGATCAATTGACAGGAGAGGCAAAATTTGCCAGAGCATTTGTTCATTTTTATGTTTTACAACTTTGGGGCAGTGTGCCTTACGTTACCGGAACTGATTATATGTATAATAGTACCGTTAAACGTTTGCCCGCTGCTGAAGTATATGCAAAGATTATTGAAGATTTAGAATCTGCCATTACGTTGTTGCCGGAAGAATATACAAATCCGACACGAGTTCGACCGAATTTGTACGCAGCGCAAGCCTTATTGGCAAGAGTCTATCTGTATGCCGGAATGTTGCCTGAGGCAGCCAACAGTGCGTCTACAGTACTGAATAAGACTGATACATATATACGGGTGACTGAACTAAATAATATATTTTTAAAAGGAAGCACAGCGACCATCTGGCAATATGCCCCAAGAACACCAACAAGAAATACCGATGAAGGAACCACTTTTATATTTAATGCGGGTCCACCAAATTCCGTGGCATTGACTAACTCCTTGGTGAATACATTTGAGGCAGGTGATCAACGCAAGGCTAAATGGATTCGATCAATAAGTAAAGGCAGTACCACTTGGTATCATGCTTATAAATACAAGAAAACAGGCAGTAATACCCCCCAACTTGAATTTTCTGTAGTGTTGCGTCTTGCTGAAATGTATCTTATTCGTGCGGAAGCCCGAGCAAGACAAGGTGAACTTACCAATGCTAAAGATGACCTTAATGTAATCAGGAATACTGCTGGTCTTGGAAACACAACCGCTGTTACCCAAGATGAAATATTAAATGCCATAATGCATGAACGACAAGTGGAATTGTTTAGTGAGTTTGGCCACCGCTTCTTTGACTTGAGACGTTTTGATGTATTAGATCAGACACTATCAGGCGTTAAAGCTGATTGGAACAACACCGATAATTTGTTACCATTACCACAGACCGAGTTGAACCTGAACCCTAACATTGGGCCTCAAAATTCTGGTTATTAATGAAGGCTCTATTTTATAGTATTGGACGTACCTTTTTAGATAGATGTCGTCCTTCGTGTTTTTTGTTTCTTTTTTTTGCATTGGTTTCCTGCCCTTTGATGGGGCAGGGGTTACAAAAGAAAGCTGTAACGCGAGAAGATTATCCTTTGTGGCATTATATGGATGCCGAAGCGATTTCTGATGATGGAAATTGGATTAGCTACCGGAACTATTATGATGCCACTGATTCCTTATTTGTTAAACACCGAAAGTCTGCCAAACTTTATAGTTTTGCAAAGGGAAAAGACATGGCTTTTATAGCGAATCATTTCGTTTGCCAGACCCCTGACAGCATCGTTCATATAGTTTCTTTGAAGAATGGAGTTGAAAGGAAATTGAGAAATGTTAAGGCATTTACGGTTTTTAAGACATTTATCGTAGCATCGGAGTACAGTAAAATTGGGAATTTGTTATCCGTTTATACTTTAGATGGCGTTTTATTGCGCACTGATACTGATGTAGAATCTTTTTCTGTTAGTCCTGATACTAAATTTATTGCAGTGGCGGTGAAAAGAGAAAATACCTATCAAGAACTGCTGGTAAATATGGAAGATATTAAAAAGCAAAAAATCATAGCTGAAAGTGAAAAAAGAGGACCTTTCCTAAATCCTAGCTGGTCAGAAGACAGCAAAGCAATTGCTTTTATGAATTACAATGAAAAGGAATCAAATCTTTTTTATTACAATTTAGCTGAGAAAAGACTTGTAACGTATTCTACCAATGCTATTGATTTCCCCAAAACCATGAATTTAATACCGTCAAGGAAACTAACAATATCGAAGAACAACAAGCGTGTTTTCTTTAAAATAAAGCAACGGAAGGAACTTGACATTGTGCGTAAAGAAAATGACGTACAGGTGTGGAATGCAGCGGACAAAAATATTTATCCCAGTCATATTGTAACAGAGGGGTATTCTAAGAACCCGAAGCAGGTCATGTGGGAACCCTATACTGGTCGCTTCTTACAGTTTACGGATTCAATACAGCCTTATGGCGCATCTGCTGGGGACGAAAGCTTTGCTTTAACATTTAATCCAAAAGACTATGAACCACAGAGCAAGTCGGTACCTGACAAGGATGTGTATATTAAAAATCTTGATACCGGACAAAGTAAAATAATGCTTCGCAGGCATGTTGGTGGTGAATTCAATCTTCTAGTTTCGCGAAATGTAAAATACATCAGTTATTTTAAGGATGGGCATTGGTATGTTTATGATGTTGCACAGGGATCTCATACAATAATCAGTAGTAATTTGCCTTATACCTTAAGCGTTCAAAGTCTTACTGAGAAAGAGGAGAATGGCTACGGTAATCCCGGATGGACTGTCGAAGGAGAATGTTTGTTGTATGATCAATTCGATATCTGGAAAGTTCAATCAGACGGATCTAATCCCGTAAGGTTAACACAGGGTCGTGAGCAGGGAATCATTTTTAGGATTGTAGCACAAAGTAAAGCGCAAACACCAACTATAGCCGACAGGATATTTACTAATGCAGAATTTGACCTTAAGAACTCACTGCTTTTAAGTGCGAGAGCTGTTGATTATTCCTTCAATGGGTTTTACTTATTGAAGCCAGGAAAGGGAATGACAAAAATATGCTATGTGAATAAAAGTGTGACCGGAATAATGAAATCTGAACGAGGTAATTATGCATGGGTGGAAGAAGATGTAGACCAGCCCCGACGTATCATGGTTGGGAAAGTTGGCGGTAAATTTACTGCTGTAGTTGAGAGCAATAAACAGCACAAAGAATTTCACTGGACCAAATTGCAGGTAATACATTATAAAAATTTAAAGGGAGAATCACTACAAGGACTTTTGTATTATCCATCAGGTTACGATAAAAATAAGCGCTATCCCATGATAGTGCACCTTTATGAAAAGCAATCGTACCAACGGCATTCCTATGTTAATCCCACTATGATTAACGAAGATGGTTTCAATATCAGTAATCTGACTGCTAAAGGGTATTTCGTTTTGCTTCCAGATATTACCTATGAAGTTGGCAACGTTGGATTTTCAGCATTAGAATGTGTAGAAGCCGCAGTAAAAGAGGTGAAAAATTTAGCTCTAATTGAGGATGCAAAAATCGGTTTAATTGGGCACTCTTTCGGAGGCTCTGAAACAGATTTTATTATCACCCAAAGCAATCTGTTTGCCTGTGCGGTAGCAGGATCCGCTACCACGAATTATTTAAGTTCCTACTTATCCGTTTCCCAGATTTTACAGATTCCAAACTTTTTTAAAATGGAATATGGCCAGGCTAGGATGAAATTATCTCCGTACGAGAATATGGAATGGTATCTGAAAAATTCGCCGGTCATTCATGCTGCGAATGTAAACACGCCGCTGTTATCCTGGACTGGGTTAAATGATCCGCAGGTAGAGCCGAGGCAAAGCTTTGAATTTTATATGGCGTTGCGACGATTGGGTAAAATTCATATCCTGCTTGCCTACCCTAATGAGGGACATGGTATGGAAAAGAAAGAAAATGCAATAGACCTAACCACAAAAATTGAGGAATGGTTCGATCATTACCTTAAGGGTAAGAAGGCTCCGATATGGAAATAGTAACAATGCAGTCCCTTGGGACTGCATTGTTTTTTTAACTGCTTATGGTTTGTATCCGGTAAGTACACACTCGTCATTACCGTCCATAATTTTTAATTGTGCTCCGGTACTTACTTGCCCCACTCGACAAACAATACCGTTGTTCACGTTACTACAATCATTTTTTTGTTCACAATCCGTACCTTGAGCATTGTGAGGAATAAATCCCGGTACGAGAGCTGAACTTCTTTTTGCTGATGCATCCGTACTGAATGCACTGGTTGCTGCCGCAACAATTACCAGCATTGGTACAATTAATTTTTTCATAATATATAAAATTTGTGGTTATGGCTTACTCTGTTTACAGGTTTTCAGCCTTTTCCCTGATACCGGCCGGGTATATTTTTAGTTATGTTTATTTTGATTTTTATACGGTACTTCATAAGTATCAGTTATCTTTTTGCTAATTCTATTTACAGAAAGGTACTTTCCGGAAAGTGCATATAATTTATTACCATTAACCCGAAAGCTTGTCATTTCGTGGTTGTCGATATTATAAATGTATATGCTACCAACGTAGGTTCCATTTGTAAGGTTGTAAACATCTACAATTGAAGCTTCTTTTAAAATCCTGTTGTCCTCATACCTGCCAATACGCTGAGATTTGATGAACAATAAATTATTATATACTGCTGAGGTTTTATTGATAATCAAAGGTGGTTTTGACATTTGCTTTTCGCCACTTGTCATTTGAGAAACCTGAATTTGTGCGACTTGTACTGTGTCAATCGTTTTTCCCTGAGCAGTCAATTTCATTGTCGGACTGATGGATAAATATTGATTTCTATAATAAAAGATATAGTTTAACTTGCCAAGTTGGTTGTTGTAGTGCAGCATACCGTCGGTATCAAAAATACCGTCCACTTGTTTTTTAAGTACGTTTTTATTTTCCGCGATTATTCTTTTTTCATTCAAGCCGTACGTCACCAACCTGTTGTTCTTTTTAATATAACTAGTAAGCCTTAATGCGACAGTTGAAGAATCTATTGGTTCAGCTATTGTAAAATACGGTATTTTTCCTAACTGGCTTGTGGCTTTCCAATCCTTCATTTTTCCTTTAAATATTGAACGTACTGTTCCATCTGTCACGAAAAAGTATGGAGAAACTATCTTTAACTTTATATCCCTAAAAGGAAGTTGAGGTTGATCAAGCTTCACTTTTACGCGATTTTTTGATTTTAATGCAGTATCAATTTTTGTAATATACAGCGGTGTACTATAATTCCCCAAGTAGATTGTGTCCTTATCAAAACCTGCAAAATAATACGAGTTTATCTCGAGGTCATATTTGTTATATGCAGCTTCAGCGTGGGACGGAAAGCGGCGAATAAAATTATTTCGTTTGTGGATAATGTCTTCAGAAATTAGAAACAGCACTACTACTGAAGTTATACTTAAAACAGCAGCAACAGTTACTGTTATTGAAAATTGTAGGGTTTTCATTTTTGTAAGCCAATATCTTTGGTCTGGATAGCTGAGTATAAGTCCTAAAAGAGCTAACAAAATAAATATTATATTGAATATCAGGTGCTCATTCCAACCAAGATCCTGTAAAATTCCACCACAGGAACACGGGATATTTGAACTAAAATTTAAGATGATGAAAATATAAGCTGTAAAGGCAATCATTAGACAGAAAGAAGCAAATAACCCACTAATCCTCCATCGTGGAAAAATTAACATTAGAACTATTATCAACTCTAAAACGGGTACACCAATAGCGACATAACCTGCAAATGCGCTCAGTAATGGAGATTGACCAAGTTTAATTCTAAAATCATGGTAATCCAGAATTTTACTAATTGCAGCATAGGTAAAAAGGAATGCGTACAAATAGCAAATTGCTAAAATGATATTATTCTTTAAATTTGTTGTTGATTTCATTTTATGTTAGTTTGATACTGTAAAATTGTAAATAAAAAACATATAACATTATGCAAATCAGGCATTTCGTTATTCAAAAATAAAATAACGCAAAAGTATTAGGGTTGAAGATCTTCTTCAGGTCTCGAAATGTCACTTGGCTTGTAGCCAAATCTTTTTTTGAAGGCTTTGTAGAAATTAAGATAGCCCTTAAAGCCATTCAGATATGCAATTTCTTTTAAAGAAACGGAGGTTTGCCGGATCATTACATGTGCTCTTTTCAAGCGTTCTTCTTGATAAAAGTTATAGACACTGGTTTTAAAAAAGGTTCTAAAACCATTTTTTAATATGTGTTCTTCAACAGCAAACATTTGTGCCAAGTGATGTAAAGTGGGTAAAGGTTCATCCAGATGGCTTAAAATATAATCATGTAAATTATGTACTGCAGTCACTTCATTGTGTTTGCGAATTTTTGAACCAGAGAGACGGTCGTTAATGTCAAGCATCTCTTGAAGTATGGTTGATACTGAACTTACAATTATTTCATCGCTATATAGTAATCGAGATACTGTGCAAAATGACGGTAGCAGGTGATTATCACCAGTAATTAAAATTAATTGCAAAGTAGTGTTGTAATGGGGGTTTTTATCTAATTCAACAAGAATGCCGTTCCAAAGATCTTTCGATTGCTGAGCGATCAATTTTCCAAAATCGGTATTGACAATTGTATCCGGTTTATATTTAAGAGTGAGTGGCACCTCATTATTAAAACTCAGTAAAATAAAATCATTATTCAATACAAATGTTAATTGAATTAGATTTTGGTACAGATAGTAAGCACTGATATAGCCTGATGCCAGATTTATTTTTTGGAGATCTTCCGCAATTTTATTTAATGCGACAGCAATACTTTTTAATTCATCATTGCTATTATCCTGGATGCGGATGGTCATATTTCCACTTGCCATTTCAAACAGCATTTGGTAAATACGTTTAATCCGGACCTGATTAAATTGGTCTGACATAATTATATTATTTGAAGTGATTTGCTGGAGGAAGAAAAGGAAAAACCTTTGCAAACCTATCTAAATAAATTATACGAAGCTAAAAGTATGGTGTGCAATTCGGGAATTGAATAGGTGTTTTTTAGAGAAAAGTGAGTGATAAATCGTTTTTTAATTTCATAAGCAAAGAGTAATTCTCGATGCGTTCTATAAGTTGAGGTATCCAATAATAGGATTTTTTGTAGTTTGGTTTTTAGGTGTTTAGCTGAAAGGAGAAAATTATTAGATTAGTAGGGATTATGATAAAAATGGTAGAGTTTAGATTGGGGGAAGGATGTGAGGCGTCTTTTTTATCTTACCTATTAATTTATCTGAAGAAAGTTTTCTATGGTATATTTTTTTTATGTTAAATATCACTAAAAGTGGGTATTGTGGATGCAACTTATTAAGCTTTTATTTACGAACAAGAAAATATACCTTGATATGTGGTAATACTTTAAAAGGGCATTACTTATTGATATTATGTGCTAGTTGGGCACAATATCTCCTAAAAACACGAAAAATGAAACTTGACATACACGTACATACAAGGAAAATAAAATCAGGAGATGCTCCAACTCGTAATATTGAAACAGATAAATTCATTGATATTTTAAAAGATACAGATGTAAAAATTCTGGCTATCACAAATCATAATCATTTTGATTTAGTACAATATGAAGAATTTAGGGATGGCGTTTGTACAACTTGTCAAATATGGCCTGGTATTGAACTTGATATTCAAGAAAGCGGAAAAAAAAGAGCACATTTAATTGTTATTTGTAATCCTAAAAATCACGTTGAATTTAATGTAAAAGTCAATGAAATTTTAGCAAGCAAAAATCCCGATACTTTTACAACAACACTACAGGAAACAGTTGAAAAATTTGACTCTCTTGACTGTATTTACATTGCACATTATTTTGTAAAAAAACCTGATCTTGATGATGAAGAATTACAAATACTTACAGATTTAGTTTCTAATCCTAAAAGAATTCTAAAAGAATCTACTAATTCAATTTCCGCAGGAATATACATAAGTCACGGTCATAATTCTATTTATGGTTCAGATGTTCATAATTGGGATGACTATATTGAAATTGCTAAAACATTACCTGATTTACGTTTACCTGTCGAAAGTTTTGAACAGTTCTGCCTTTTACTTGAAAAAGATGAAGCAACCATAAATACTTTATTAAACAAAAAAGTAAAGGAAAATATTGAAATAACACCTTTTAAGAATCTAGCAGAAATTGTTCGACTAGATATTTATAATGATATTAATATTTTATTTGGTTCTAAAGGAACTGGTAAAACTGATATTTTAGAAGCGTTATCAAAATATTATAATGCTAAAGGTCATAAAACTACTGTTTACAAATCCAATGATTATCATTTAAATGATATTTTTGATATTAATGGCAATACATTCAATTGTGAAGTTTCTGACTTTGGAATAGATAAGTGTGAGGATGTTATAAAATTTCTCAAAGAAGTAAGTGAAGAAGAAGTTACAAGTATGAACAAATATATGCTTCATTTTTCAGTTCAAGAGACAAATAAAATATCTCAAAAACTAAAAATAAAAAACATAAATCAAGAAGATGAAACCCTAACTCAAAGAAGTTTAACTGAAATAACAAATATTCTTTCTGAGTTTAAAGCATTTCGAAATTACGCTCACGAAACGGATGAACTTAAAGAATACATTCAAGATTCACTAATTGTAGAGTTAATTGAAGTAATTGAAAAAATAATTAATCAATTAAAAACTGAAACTGAGATAAAGATAATTGAAAACAAAAGTATTTATTTATTAAATAGTATAATATCAACTTTTTTGGCAGAAATATCAAAAAAAACGGGACAACCACCAAAACCAACAAAAACAGGTTTCGCAGAATATTCACGAAACCGAATGAAAATTGAGAGATCAGCAAAAAAAATTATTGAAAATATAAAAATACAAATAGATCCAATAGAGGAATATGTTGGTAGCCTTGGAGAGAAAGGACAACTACACTGCAAAACAAATCTAATTATTCAAAATGGTACTTTCACAGACGGTGACTTTTCTCCAGTAAAAAATGTAAACAAAACACCTCAAAAATACTTTGTAAATGCAGTAATTTCAATATCAAAACATATTCACTCAAGTGAATTATTTTTAAAAATATCTGAATTAAATGATATAGATCGTATTGAAACTATAAACTCATTGAGTGATCTTTTACAGAAGCAAAAACACTTTACACTTAACGGAAACTATTATAGTCCTTCAAATGGTGAATCTTCAATGATTCTCCTTCATATGGAATTGACTGAAGATAGAGACATTTATTTAATAGACGAACCCGAGAAAAGTTTAGGTAATGACTATATCAATGATGTCATCGTTCCTCTACTAAAAGAAAAGGCATTTCTTTGTAAAAAAGTTATTATAGCTACACACGATGCAAATATTGCAGTTAGAACTTTACCTTATAATTCGATATATAGATTGCATAAACAAGGGCAACACTTTACTTTAACTGGAAATCCGTTTTCAAATTCATTAAAGTGTATTTATAATTCAATGCCTGAATTAAATTGGAAAGAAATAAGTATGAAAACATTAGAAGGCGGTAAAGAAGCCTTTGGAGAAAGAGGAAAAATATATGGAAACTAAAAAGGCTACAATAAGAAGAGAAGAAACCAATACATTTTTGGTTTTAGAAGTTGGTGAAACTCCACTTGAAATAATTCTTACTGACGACAATCCAAATAACATCAAGCAAGTGTTCAATAGCTTATTGAAAGAATTAAAGAAAGGGATTTTTGAATTTAGTCTTGAAGATGAAGGGAAAGATCTATTTCAAAACATTTGTACTGAATATATAGTTCAACTAAATGTCGAAATTAAAGCAATTTATGATGAACTTGTAGATTATGAATTAACAGAAGAACAATAATACTGTGCCCAACAACTATTGAGCTAGCTGGAGTTTAGTGGAATTACCGTTTCGCATCAACTTTCTGGAAAGCCGAAAATTAAAAGGTTACAAAATCCACAACAGACCACAGGCATCTATACCGTTAGCTGCAACTCTAAAAAAAAGTACGAAAAGAACATCATGGAAAAGTTTAAAGATCATATTTATGATTGGCTAATTGAATTAGAAGAAAATAAAGCAGCAATTTTTCTAAACGATTGTGAAATTGAAAACAATTATATAGACACTTTATTTTCAATGGGTAGTGATATAGAGACTTATATGAGCGAAGTTATTGTAAATGTACCTTTAAAATTACATCGTAAACTTGCCGAATATAGTAAAGAAACTTCTGCAATTGAATCTGCAATCAGTGAATCTGCACAATCAAGTGGAAACTATATTCGAGATATTAGTTGGAGACCATATTTAAAAAATGAACATAATAAAGAATCCGAGAAAAAAACTGATGAAATAACAAAAATACTTACACACGAATATGTTCATAAACAAATTAGGCTTATGAATAATTCTATTGTAAATAATCCTCATTTGGCTTTAGGAATTTCGAAAGAACTTATTGAAACTTGCTGTAAACATATACTTAGTGAAGAAGGTATAGAACTCAATAAAGAGTGGGATGTTGCAAAATTGGTAAAAGAAACAAATAAGCAAATCGATTTAATGCCTTTTCAAGTAGAAAATGTTGAATTAGCAAAATCATCAGTTGCAAAAATTTTAGGTGGCTTTTCAAATATTGTTCATGGAATAACCGAATTACGAAATTCATATGGAACTGGGCATGGACATTCTCCAGAATTTGTGAGTTTAGACAAAATATATACAAAACTAGCAGTTGCAGCTTCTAGTGAATTGGCGATTTTTTATTTGAGCTTAAAACAACTGAAAGATCAAAAGAGCAGCTAAGAGCTAAGTTTTCTTAGCGTGCGCAGCATGAACAATGAAAGCTGTGTTGAACGGAATCGCTTATAAGTTCTATTTATCTGATTTGAGCTCTTTTATGATGCGTTCGATTTTTGCCTGTCGTAACTTACTTTGTTCCTTATATTCTTTTTGCCTTCTTTCGAAAGTGACTTCTATCAAATAAAGTTCTCGGTCTATTTTTACAAGTTCTTTTTTCAAGGCTAAAGTTTTTTGGTGATTGTAATAATACATAATTGATATCACTGCCATGACTATCAAACAAAAAATTATTTGAAATTGAGTTTTTTTAGGCATTTGAATTATTTTTATTTAATAAATAATAAAAGTTTAAGATATTCTACTTTTATAAAACTCCTAAACTATTATAAATGTACTGTAAATTGCAAAAAGAAGCCGTTTAATTACCACTTATGTTTGAATTCTAGCTATTTACAGAGTTTACATTTATTAACTATTAATTTAAAATTGTATTTTTTTGCCTAAACTGAACTATTTACTCTAAACTTAGTTATGCTAAATTTAGATTAGTGAAAATTCTAATTGGTCTTTTTTATAATTTCATCATTGTTCCGGTTTGACATTTTGTTTCGTAAAATCATCATATCCTCACTAACTTTTTTATCCAATATTTTAGCGTAGTGTTGTGTGGTTCTTAAACTTTTATGCCCTAACATTTTGCTCACGCTTTCTATGGGAACACCATTTGTAAGCGTTACAGTGGTTGCAAAAGTGTGGCGTGCAATGTGGAAGGTTAAATCTTTTTTAATACCGCAAACGTCCGCAATTTCCTTTAAGTAGCTATTCATTTTTTGATTGCTTAAAATAGGTAACAGTTTATCTTCATTTATGCATTGTGGATGATTGGCATATTTCAGGATTAATTCTTCTGGAATAGGGAGGAGGGGGATTCTTGAAGCAGTTTCTGTTTTCTGGCGATGGGTGAATATCCATTTTCCACCGTCAATACCTATACTTATATTTGATACTGTTAAGTTTTTCACATCGATGTAAGCCAGACCTGTAAAGCAGCTGAAAACGAAAATATCTTTAACTAGGTTTAGTCTCTCAGTTACGAATACTTTGGAATAGATATCTTGAACTTCTTCTTGCGTCAGATAATCTCTTTCAACTTCCCGAATTTTTGATTTATAGTTTGCAAATGGATCCTTATCTAGCCATCCATTTGAAATACAGATTTTGATTATTTTCTTGAAATTCTTAATGTATTTGACAGCAGTATTGTTGGCGCACTTACGGACACTTCTCAGATAGAATTCATATTCTGTTACAAAAGAGTGGTCTATTTTATTGATTTCTATATCAGATAGATTGTATTTCCACTGTAGGAAGTTTTTGGTGTGCTTCAGTGAGGTTTTGTATCGCTCTAGTGTTCCGGGTGCGTATTCAAGGCCTAAAAGCTCTTCTACTTTCCGGTTATGTTCTTCGAAAATTGGGATGAGCATACGTTCACGCTCCTGGACGCCGAGAAGTCTATTTTTGAAAACTTCAATTGTGAGGGGTTCATTGCGGTGAATTAATTCCATTTGGATGTCGAATATTTTTGATTTTAGTAAATCAAGGTATTCATTTAATGAACGAGCATTCTCTGTATTGCCTTTGATTTTTGACATCTCAGGGGACCATTTAGCGGAATCTATAAATTTTTTGGTACTGAACTCCATTCGATTTCCATCGACAGTTAATCTTACATAGATAGGAAGTAGACCTGCAGCATTAGCTTTTGTGCTCTTCGCATAGAAGTGCAATGTGATTTTAGTTTTCATAGTGGTAACCTTTTAATTAATTATTCAATTTAGATTTCTAAAGCAAATCAAACAAGATGTCCAAATGATGAACCCGTCAAGGAACATTGATTGAACTGCTTGTTTGAAAGGTTTAAGTTGATTTAGCGAGACCCTGATCTTTGAAAAATTCTAGGGTCTCGATTTTATCTCATTAAGGATGAGATTAGATGAATAATTTGAATATGTCATAAAAGCAAAAACCCCGTAAATCATAAGATTTACGGGGTTTTGATACCATTTGTTTTTCTACTGGCGGAGAAAGAGGGATTCGAACCCCCGGACCTGTTACAGTCAACAGTTTTCAAGACTGCCGCATTCGACCGCTCTGCCATTTCTCCAATATGTCACAATCAATATATGATTGCGAGTGCAAATATAGGAACCTTTTTTGGTTATACAAATCTATTGTTAAAAAAATAAGGTCTATTAGATATACTTATTTTTAATTGTTTCATTTTCTTTGCTTTACCACTTAATTTATTTATTAAAATAAATTAATTTCTTTTAATAACTGACGTATTCTGTTATTTCTAGTCCGTAACCTATCATGCCTACTCGTTTTCCTTGCGCTGTATTTGATACTAATCGGATTTTTGAAATATCTATATCATGAAGTATCTGCGCTCCGATTCCAAAATCTTTACTATCAATTTTAATTTTTGGGGCTTTTATTTTTCCTTCAGCCTGTAAAATTTTAAGCTCTCCAAGGCGATTCAATAAATTAACAGATTGCATATCTTGATTGATAAACACAACAGCTCCCTTACCATGTTCGTTAATTACTTTAAACATGTCATCAAGTTGTTGGTCTGCATTATCAGTCAAAGTTCCTAACAGATCATTATTGACTTGTGAAGAGTGTATTCTGGTTAAAATTGGGTCCCCTAAATTCCAAGTCCCTTTTGTCAATGCAATATGGATTTGTTTGTTTGTCGTTTGTTGGTATGCTCTTAAACGAAAAGTACCGAAACGAGTTTGTATATCAAAATCATCTTTCTTGATAATTAGGCTGTCGTGCTGCATTCTATAAGCTACAAGAGCTTCAATGGAAACTAATTTTAGATCGAATTTCTTAGCTACTTTTACCAATTGAGGCAATCGAGCCATAGTCCCATCTTCGTTCATAATCTCTACAATTACTCCAGCGGATTTAAAACCCGCTAATCTGGCAAAATCAATGGCGGCTTCCGTATGACCAGTTCTTCTTAGTACGCCTCCTTGTTTGGCAATCAATGGGAAGATGTGCCCGGGTCTTGCTAAATCATGTGGTTTGGTATCAGAATTGGCTAAAGATAAAACTGTTTTTGATCTATCTGCTGCTGATATTCCGGTGGTCACTCCGTTTCCTCTTAAATCAACCGAAACAGTAAAAGCAGTTTCCATTGGGTCGGTGTTATTACTTACCATTACATGAAGACCTAGCTCTTTGCAGCGGCTTTCTGTTAATGGCGCGCAAATGAGTCCTCGGCCGTGTGTGGCCATGAAATTAATCATTTCAGGTGTTACTTTCTCGGCTGCTGCTAAAAAATCACCTTCATTTTCACGATCTTCATCATCTACTACGATAATAATTTTTCCCTGACGAATAGCTTCTATCGCTTCTTCAATTGTGTTGAGTTGTATATTATTTGTAGTCATTCGTTTTGTTAATTTTGTGATGGAAATATTTTTTTTAATATTTTTTGAAATGGAGCCAGAATAACATCCATATTTATCAATCCAATATCATTGGTAGCCCTGTAAGTTAGTATAATTGCTAATGGGGATAACAATATCGAAGATAACCAAGCACCTAAAAAAGGTGACATTCCGTTTTCTTGAGCTATTCTTTTACCAAAAGTATTTATGAAATGAAAGGTTATAAAAATTAAAATTGCAAAAACAATTGGCAGCCCCAGTCCTCCTTTTCTAATAATTGCTCCCAAAGGCGCCCCAATAAAAAACATTAGAAAACACGCAAATACAATTACAAATTTATCATAAAAAGCTAGTAAGTGTTTATTGATATTTTTTTGTTTATTTTCTAATTCAGTTTTAGAGGTATCAATTGAATACACGGTACTACTAATAGTACTGGTCGCTATTCTTAAAATTTCTATTTGTTGTTCTCTAGTATACAAGGATAAAATATCTTCAGGAAATGATTTTTCTATTTTGAACTCCTTTGGTTTAGTATTGTCAGGAATTCGTATTCGGGCATTGCTATTTTCCGAAAATGAAATAATATCATTTTTTAAATTTTTGTTTAATGAATCTAACGTATAGTTTAATTCATTGACAGTAAGCATGGTGTTAGTGTTAGCGACGCTTTCGTCATTGACGTCTACACTATTAAGTTCTGATAAATCAATGTTGATAATATGTTTTTTAAACGAACTTTTGATGAAAGGCATTTTACTGCGATCCTCATATTTTTTTGGAACTATGTCTTCGTAGTAAAAGCCATCATTTAGTACTAATTGTAAAATGCTAGATTGTTCACTACTTATTAATTCGCCATCTCGGGCTTTAATGACTGTTTTACTCCCGTCACCAACGTTTGATTTTTTATGAATAGTCACACCCGTAAGGATGTTACCGTTGTCACCTGTTTTTTTATTTACCTTAATATTATAAAAACCAACATCATTAAATTGTCCTTCGGCTATCGCCAAGGCTGGTTTTACCTGGGCAATATTTTTCCTGAAATTAATAAATTTATACTCCGCATAAGGAATCACATTATTCGAAAACAGAAAGGCTACTATACTTAATAAAACAATAAATACAGTTAAGCTTCTCATGGCTCTTTGCAAAGAAATTCCGGAAGATTTCATTGCAGCAAATTCATAATTTTCTGCTAAATTACCAAATGTCATTATAGAGGACAGTAGTATCGAAAGGGGAAGTACTAAAGGCACAATCCTCGGCATTGAAAATGCAAGGAATTTTATGATCATGAGTAAATCTAAATCCTTTCCTGCTAATTCAGCTATGAATAACCAAACGGTTTGAAGTATAAATATAAAAAATAGAATTACAAATACTGTGGTAAATGTAGTCAGAAATGTTTTTAATAAGTATTTGTCGAGAATTTTCACCTAATAAATTAATCTAATTTGTTGATGTAGTAATTTGGATATTTATTGCTTGCAAATGTAAATTGATTTTTTGACAAAGGTTGGTTGGTTTTGAAAGAATTAACCGTTAATGTTGTTTTTGTTCCTTTTTTACCAATTTCAATTAAGTTGTAGATGTGTTTCGTTTGTACGTCAATCCCTAATAAGATCTCTTTTCTTTGGTCTTTAGAATTAATCGGAATCAACTTTATATACTGAATTTTTCTACCTCTGACATTTTGTAAAACATCCATATTGTACTTATAACCAGTATTGAAAAATGTTAACATTTTAGAAGGTGTGATTGCATTGTCATCTTTATCATTGACCGTTGAAATTGTGATTTCTTCATCTTCAGGAACGATAGTGTAGTTTTTTTTTCCATCATAAATCTTAGTCACTCCCATAAAATTTAAAACATACTGATTCCCTTTCATGGTAACATTTCCTTTACTTTCCTGATTAATGTTTTCTTTTGTATTATTCAAGGAATACTTAAAATCAATTATGATAGTATTGTAGCTTTTTACTTTTGCAGTAACTTGGTCTAAAAGATTTTTCGCTTTTTTATCCTGAGCTTGTATCGAAAAACTAAAAAGTAGTAAAGTGGTAATAAAAATAAGTCTTTTACTCAAGTTCTTTAGATTGCTTTTTTTGAATAGCTTCATTTGTTTGCTTTTACTTGAGTTTTGAATCTTTGTTTTCATGTTGTTAATTGTTTTGTTCATTGTTGAAAAATTGATCAAGAGAACTCATATCCAGAATGTTTACACTACGCGCTTTACTTCCTTCAAAAGGCCCAACAATTCCTGCGGATTCCAGTTGATCAATCAATCGGCCCGCTCTATTGTACCCTAATTTTAGTTTTCTTTGTAACAATGATGCGGAGCCTTGTTGTGCATTGACAATTATTTCGGCTGCTTCTCTAAACAAAGTATCTCTATCAGAGATATCCATATCAAGATTAATGCCACTTTCTTCTCCAATAAATTCTGGAAGTAAATAAGCGGTAGCATATGCTTTTTGACCACCAATGAATTCCGTTATTTTTTCTACTTCTGGAGTGTCTATAAACGCACATTGTACCCGTACTACATCATTCCCGTTTGTGTATAACATATCGCCTCGGCCTATTAATTGGTCGGCACCTTGTGTGTCAAGAATGGTCCTGGAGTCAATTTTTGAGGTAACTCTAAAGGCGATTCGGGCAGGGAAATTAGCTTTTATCAAACCTGTAATTACATTTACCGAAGGTCTTTGCGTCGCTATAATCAAATGGATTCCTATGGCACGCGCTAATTGTGCCAGGCGAGCAATAGGAACTTCTACTTCTTTTCCGGTAGTCATAATCAAATCGGCAAATTCATCTACTACAAGAACGATATACGGTAAAAATCGGTGGCCATTTTCTGGATTCAATTTTCGGGCTTTAAATTTATCGTTGTATTCTTTAATGTTTCGCACCATCGCGTCTTTCAACAAAGAATAGCGATTATCCATTTCTACACACAGGGAGTTTAAGGTATTAACTACTTTTGCATTATCAGTAATAATTGCTTCATCCATGTCTGGAAGTTTGGCTAAATAGTGTCTTTCAATCTTATTAAAAAGGGTCAGCTCCACTTTTTTAGGATCTACCAAAACAAATTTAACTTCGGCGGGGTGTTTTTTGTACAAAAGGGAAGTTAAAACAGCATTTAATCCAACAGATTTTCCTTGTCCAGTAGCACCGGCCATTAATAGGTGGGGCATTTTAGCTAAATCAACTACAAAAGTTTCGTTCGAAATGGTTTTTCCAAGAGCTATAGGTAATTCCATTTCGGCTTCTTGAAATTTAGCGGAACCAATAACACTTTTCATCGAAACCATCGTGGGGTTTTTGTTAGGAACTTCAATCCCTATGGTTCCTTTCCCAGGAATAGGGGCAATGATCCGAATGCCTAATGCCGAAAGTGAAAGCGCAATATCGTCTTCTAGACTCTTGATTTTTGAAATTCGAATTCCTGCTTCCGGAACAATTTCATATAAAGTAACCGATGGACCAACAGTTGCTTTTATTTGAGCAATTTCAATTTTGTAATTGCGAAGCGTATCTACAATTTTATTTTTATTTTCTTCTAATTCTTCCTGATTGATAGTGATTCCTCCTGTTGAATATTCTTTTAATAAATCAATTGTAGGAAATTTATAATTGGACAAATCCAAAGTTGGATCAAATAATCCAAAATCAGCAACTAGTCGCGAGGCTAAATTTTCTTCAATTATATCTTCTTCAGGAGCTGTTTCTATTACAAAAGTATCGATGGGTGCCGCTAATACCTCTGATTTTGCTACTGGTGTGATTTCCATAGCGAGAGGTTTGGCAACGGGTTCCCGGTTAATATTTGATGCGTTGCTTATTGTAGGTTTTAATGCTTCTTTATTAATTTCAAATTGATTGCCATTAGTTTTCAGATGAATACTGTCCTCTTCTTCGGTTACTGCAAACTCTTCTAAATTATAACTACTATTCTCATTTTTAATAGGACTTATTGTTGCTAAATCAGTCTTTAATTCTTGTTTTGTTTGATCAAAAAAGGATTGGATTTTTTCTGGTGAAATTTTAATCTTGAAAATTACATATATAATTAATCCAAATAATAAAAGTAATAAAGTGCCTGTTTTTCCAATGTAATCTTGTGAAAAAGAATTCAATTCATACCCAATTACACCTCCTAATTCAGGTACTGAAGTAGCAAAAAAACCAAACAAAACTGACAAAACGACGCTCACAAATAAATCCCAAAACCAAATGCTTTTTAGTTTTTTTAAAGGTAATCCTAGTATTAAATATATTCCAGTTAAGAAAAATAACCGTACAAATATAAATGTAGCAACTCCAAAACCGTTATAAATTAGTAAATCAGCTAAAAAAGCGCCAAATTTCCCCAACCAATTTTGAACAATTTCCGTACGATCCGCAATCGAATGAACTGCGCTTTGATCTTCTTGACCGTAAATGTAAAAGGAAACAAAAGCAAATAATAAAGCAATTGAAAACAATACTAACAGTGAGCCAAAAACAATTTTATGTTGTTTAGTCACCCTCCAAGGACTATGCTCGGGAGTCTTAGAATCATTTTTTTTATTTAAAGGAGGTATTTTTGTTGTTTTTGCCATTCGAGTTGTACTAATTCTTACAGGAATTTTGGTGTATAAATAATTAAACCGATTGTTATTGCTGTTAAAGCAGCAAAAAAGACCGCTCCTGCGGCAATATCTTTAATAAACCCAATTTTTTCATTATAATTGGGATGGATAAAATCAGCTACTTTTTCTACAGCCGTATTCAATCCCTCAATGCTAATAACTAATCCTATTGCTAGCGTTTGAAACAGCCATTCTGTTGTAGTAATACTAAAATAAAATCCAGCAATAGTCAGCAGTATGGCTATTGAAAATTGGACCATTACACTATGTTCTGTGCGGATCAATTTTAAAGCGCCCTTAAATGCATAAGTGACGCTTTTTAATCTTCCCGTAATGAAAGTGGTATCTTTTTGAAACTCCATCAAGTAGAAATTAAAGTACAGCTAAAGCCGCTTCATAATTTGGCTCGTCTGCAATTTCAGCCACTTGTTCCGTATGGGTAACTATTCCGTTTTGATCAACAACAATGATTACTCTGGAATGCAATCCGGCCAGAGGGCCATCAGTGATTTCTAAACCATTTACTTTGCCAAATTCACCACCTTGAAAATCAGATAAATTAATGACATTTTCAAGTCCTTCAGCACCACAAAAACGTTTTTGGGCAAAAGGCAAATCTCTAGAAACACATAATACAGTTGTATTTTCTAAAGTACCGGCACTTTCGTTAAATTTTCTTACGGAGGCTGCACAAGTTCCTGTATCTATACTTGGAAAAATGTTTAAAACTAGTTTTTTACCTTGAAAATCACTAAGCGAAACTATAGAGAGATCTGTTTTAACTAATTTAAAATCAGCTAATTTAGTCCCGATTTTTGGTAATTCTCCTGAAGTGTGTATTGGATTTCCTCCTAATGTTATTGATGCCATAATGATTGTTTTTTAATGTGGTTCAAAAGTATGAAAATTATTTAAGAATAAGGTTTTAAGATTTAAGATTTTAGAGCAGTTAAATAGAAAGTCGACTGTAAAAAAGATATAAAAAAAACGCTCATTCCAAATGTTTTCGGATAATGAGCGCTTTTGTGACGGATCGAATTTATTTATCTATGGATCCTAAAACTCGTTTCATAAAGGTATTTAAAGCCTCTTTTTTATCAGTCCCGTTTTGAATCATTTTATGGACTTCAATGGCACCATACATGTTTGAAATTAATTCACCAATCACATCTAATTCCTCATCTTTTAGCGATGGAAGTTCTGTTAGGGCCTCTAAAACTTCAATAGTTTCAATCACATAATCTTGATCATTTTCCTCAATAAATTGAGTTAAATGTTTTATTACCGGTAATTTCATGGTAGCTTAATTTGTAGAAATTTCAATTACTAATTCAGCTAAAACATCGGCTTTATTCGTTTGAGTTTCATTCAATAATTTTCCTCCAACAAATGTTGCAAATGTTGGTAAATTAGAAACATTAGCTAATTTTCTAGAATTAGGTGAATTTTCAGCATCTACAAAAACAAAAGTTATAGCTTCATTTTCAGCAGCCATTTTTTTGAATTTAGGTTTCATGATTTTGCAATTTCCGCACCAAGAAGCAGAAAATTGAACTACTACTTTTTCGTTTTTTGTAATTAAATCTTGTAAAGTATCTTCGTTTAAATCGATTAACATAATGTTTTTTTTTAAGATTTAATGATGAAATAAATTTTAAAAATTTATTTCATCATTAAATTAGAGGTTAATTTCTGTTTTAGTTGCTTAAATATGAAGCAACACCTTCTCTTGTAGCCGTCATCGCATCTTTTCCTTCTTCCCAATTTGCTGGACAAACCTCTCCTTTTTGTTGAAAATGGGTAAAAGCATCCACTAAACGCAAATATTCATCTACATTTCTGCCTAACGGCATGTCATTCACACTTTCGTGAAAAATTCTTCCTTCTTCGTCAATTAAATATGTAGCTCTGTACGTTACGTTAGAACCCTCAACGATTATGGAGTCAGTTTCATCACTATAGCTTGTAGAATCAATATCAAGGATCCCAAGGATATTAGATAAATTTCTGTTAGTATCGGCAAGAATTGGGTATGTAACACCTTCAATTCCACCGTTATCTCTAGGAGTATTTAACCAAGCAAAATGTACTTCGTTAGTGTCGCAAGAAGCACCAATAACGATTGTGTTGCGTTTTGAAAATTCTGGTAGAGCAGCTTGAAAAGCATGTAGTTCTGTGGGGCATACGAAAGTAAAGTCTTTTGGGTACCAAAACAAAAGTACTTTTTTATTGTTTTTTGTTGCCTCCTCTAAAATATTTATTTTTAAATTGTCTCCCATTTCTGACATTGCATCAACTGCAATGTTAGGGAATTTTTTACCTACTAATGACATGATTTTTTATTTTTTGTTGTAATTGTTTGATGGTGCAAAAGTACTTCGAATCGCGGCTTTTCAAAGCGACTTTTAATTATAATTTGCTATGAAGTGATAATTTATTATTATTATAAATCCATCAAAAAAAAGTGTTGCTACTAAAATTAATATTTCTTTGCTACTACATATAAGTTTTAATCCGATATTTTATTTTTATCAGAAACCAATTGCCTAATTTTTATATTGAAAGCAGCAAATAATAAAGTCATAAAAGGGCTTAAAAGATTAAAAAAGGCAAAAGGAAGATAGTCTAATGTTGGCACACCTAATGTTCCTGATTGGTACGCTCCGCAGGTATTCCAAGGAATTAATACCGAGGTTACAGTCCCGGCGTCTTCTAATGTTCTACTTAAGTTTTCAGGGGCTAAACCTTTATTTTTATAGGCTTTCGCAAACATTTTACCCGGAACTACAATGGCTAAATATTGATCCGAAGCTGTAATGTTTAATGCCAAACAGCTTCCTACGGTAGACGCAAATAAACCAAAAGTGGTGTGTGCTAATTTTAAGAGGGCTTTACTAATTGTTGCCAATGCGCCAATTGCATCCATAATGCCACCAAAAACCATTGCGCAAAGAATCAACCATATAGTTCCCAGCATTTTTTGCATTCCTCCGGAAGTAAATAAATCCGCAAGGGTTTCATTTGTAGTAGGAATGCTTACTGTAGTTGTTATGGCATCCATTATTCCTCTGTAACCGGATTGTAAAGTCATGTTGTTGACACCAGAAATTTGATTGATGATGTGAGGTTGAAATAGAATTGCAAATACAGCAGCCAGAAGAGTTCCTGCTAAAAGAGCAATTAGCGGTTCTGTTTTTTTTATGATTAATCCAATAACAACAGCGGGAACTATAAATAACCATCCCGAAACAGTAAAAGAACTTTCAATATCATTTAGCAGTGTTTTTATATCCACATTTCCTTTAATATCCACTGTCAAACCCAGAATAATAAACAAAATTAGAGTAATAATATACGTAGGAATTGTTGTTATCATCATATATCTGATGTGCGTAAACAAATCGGTTCCGGCCATAGCAGGGGCGAGGTTTGTTGTGTCTGACATGGGCGACAATTTGTCTCCGAAATAGGCTCCGGAAATAACGGCCCCTGCAACCATTCCTAAATCAAAACCCAATGCGCCACCAACACCAATTAATGCTATACCTACCGTAGCACTGGTGGTCCAGGAGCTTCCGGTAGCAATAGAAATTATAGAACAAATTAGCAATGTAGCAGGCAAAAATACCGTTGGACTCAAAATTTGTAACCCATAATAAATCATCGAAGGAATAATGCCACTTACCAACCAAGTTCCCGCTAATGCTCCAACCATAAGTAAGATCAGGATAGCGCCTACGGTTGATTTGATGTTCTCAGCCACTTCATCAATCATTTTTTGATAGGTAACCTTATTAAAAAAACCTATAATTGCTGCAACAGCTCCACCCAGCAAGAGTACAAATTGATTGCTTCCGCTCAAAGCATCATCACCGTAAACGAATACATTAAAACCTAGCAGCATGATGAGCGCTAGAACAGGAACCAACGCTTGTCCTATTGATAATTCTTTATTTTTGTTGATTTTCACATCCATTCTATAGTGTTTGGATGTGCAATATAGATAAAAAAAAGCCTTATATCCTAAAGTGGGTACTGTATCATTTTTGGTTTTTTGTAGCTTTTATTAGTAGAACTTTCAAATTAAATCATTCGGTATTTAAAATATTTCGGAATTTATTTTTTGGTTATTTTTCACAATCCGTAGTCCTTTTTAGAGAAAATCAAATATTTTATGAGTCTATTCAATAGTTGATATTTGCACCGGTAGAGCTCCTTTACACTCCATGTTTTCCAGTAATTGGTGTGCTGCTGTTTCTTGAAATTCCGAAAAATCCTGATACACTTGAACGATTCCTGCAGTAGCACTTAAGTTAGGAATTATCTGTAATGCGTACGGGTTTCCAAAGACATATAAAAAACACTTTTTTGAAATAAATAATTTTTCTAAATACTGCAATACAAAATCCTCGATATCAAAATTATTCATTGGTTTGGCTTTTGGAACAAACAAAGCAATAAGAATAGTATCAAAATCAAGTAGCAGTTCATCTAATTCATTCAGGGCTATGGTATCTCCTCTTTCATAGCAAAATTCAGGACAAGGCAATGCAGCCGATAAATTTTTAAAAAAAGAATTTTCAGTGTTTTTATACAGACTTATTTTGGCTAGATTCGCTCTGTTTTTTGCATCAAAAAGCGTAACGGTATTGCGGGTGTCTTTTATTTTAGTAATGCAATTTTGAGCAATTTTTGAGTTTAATTCAGAAGTAGTTTTAAAATCAAAAGCATTCCGGGAAAGATGCGGTAATTTAGAAGTTCTGTCTATAATACCTGCTTTTTGTTTGCATTTCCACAACCGGTTAAAGCTAGCTTCAATCCGTTCCGGAGTTGCGTTTTTTAGGATTTCCTGTATTCCTTCGGGTACGTTTTCGGCAAAGCACAAAATATCATTACCAGCATTAAAAGCTTCCCATTCCAGTTGCCCTTTTTGATCGTATAATTTAGAAACGCTGTGCATATTCAAAGCATCCGAAATCACTAAACCATCATAGCCCAATTGCTTGCGCAAAAGGGTTTCAATCACGGATTTTGACAGCGTTGCCGAAGTGTTTTTTCCTTCGTTCAAAGCAGGAACTGCCAAATGACCAATCATAATCGAATCGACTTTGTTCTCAATTCCTTTTATAAACGGAACCAGTTCATTGGCTACTAATTCTTCGAGAGTTTCTTTTAAAATAGGTAATCCCAAATGCGAATCAACATTAGTATTTCCGTGTCCGGGAAAATGTTTTAGACAGCCTAAAACACCAGCATCATTAAGTCCTCTGATATATTCCAGTGCAAAATTAGTTACTTTTTCTTTGTCTTGACCAAAAGAACGGTAGCCAATTACAGGATTATTCGGATTGTTATTGATATCCGCCAATGGCGCTAAATTATAATGAATCCCAACTGATTTTAAGTCTAAACCTATTTGTTTGCCCACTTCATAAACCAGATTTTTTTTATTGTCAGGCAAAGCGCCGAGGGTAATTGCATACGGATATTGTGGTGTTTTTTCTACGCGCATAGCCAATCCCCATTCGGCATCAATACTCATCAATAACGGAGTCGTAGCACAATTTTGATATCTGATTATGAGTTCTTTTAAACGCTGAAAACTACCATCGTTCAGGACCACTTTTTTTGTAGTTTCATAATTCGTCGCAGCACTAGCTCTACTGTGAAAAAAAGTCAATCCACCTATATTGTGCTCTTTTATTAATCGTTCGGTAGCCTGAATGTTTTCCTCAGTATCATTGATGAAAACGGCTGGGAAGAAAAATTGTCCTATTTTTTGTTCTATTGTCATTATAAAATGAATATGATGTTAATTTTAAACAAATAAGTCACGTAAGTCAAGTTACACAGAATAAATAATTATATAAAAGGGTTGTGAAAAAACAGTTATTTTTAAGAGAGTCTTACTTTCTTAAATAAACTTATATGACTTATATGTTTAAAAAAAAGCTAGTTTGTTTATTCTTGTTCTGTTTTCTTACCGAAATCGGCAGGAAAAATCAAAAAGCGGGATAAAATTAATCCAGGGATGGTTGCCAAAAACACCCAAATAAAGAAATTACCATAGCCCAAATAGTCTTGAATAAATCCGCTCAACATTCCCGGAAGCATCATTCCTAACGCCATAAATCCGGTTGCAATAGAGTAGTGAGAGGTTTTTGATTCGCCATCAGCGACATAAATCAAGTACATCATGAAAGCCGCAAAACCAAAACCATAACCAAATTGTTCCGCTATCACCGTCGCATAAATATAGAAAACGGAACCAGGATGAAAATGGGATAATAGTATGAATCCTATTATAGGTAAGTGCATGGCTAAAATCATGGGTAACATCCATTTTCCTAATCCATCTCTGGAAATGGCAATACCGCCTAAGATGCCGCCCAAAGTAAGCGAAATCACGCCAAAAGTCCCATAGATAACGCCAACATCCTGTGTGGTTAAGCCCATGCCTCCTGCAGTTATAGGATCTATTAAAAAAGGAGTTAACATTTTTAATAACTGAGATTCTCCTAATCTGAATAATAAAATGAAAGCCAAAACTAAACCAATTTGTTTCTTTTGAAAAAAAGTAGCAAAAACAACTCCGAAGCTTTTATTTGGGACTGATTCCGTTTTTGCCTCTGCAATTTTTGTTTCAATTTTTGGAGTCGAAAAATAATTGTAAATGGTAATTACCGCCATAATTAATCCTATAATTACCATGGTGTAGGACCATGCTTTTTGTTTGTCTCCATATTCCTGTTCCAGATAACCAGCAATAACCACAATTAATCCGTTTCCGGTAAGCATCGAAAGTCTGTAAAATGTACTCCGTATACCAAGGAAAAAGGATTGTTGGTCTTTCTCTAAAGCCAACATGTAAAAGCCATCACTGGCCACATCATTAGAGGCTGATGCAAATGCCGCCATCCAAAAAACAGCTAGACTTAGCATGAAAAAATTATTCATAGGAATGGTCAAACCCACAATCAAAAATGCAACTGCAATCAGTAATTGCATGCTCAAAAACCATTTTCTTTTAGTCGAATAGAGGTCAATAAAAGGGCTCCACAGCGGTTTGATTACCCATGGTAAATATAGTAAACTGGTATATATACCAATATCCTCATTGTTGATTCCTAGGTTTTTATACATTATTACCGAAACCGAAATAATAATAGCATACGGCAAGCCTGAAGCAAAGTTTAAAACGGGAATCCAATACCAGGGTCTATTGTCTGTTTTCATTTAAGGCAAATTGTATTCAATTAAAATTATTGCATAAAGTTAACAAAAGTGGCTTCACTTTCATTACCATAAAAATCGATGAATGTAATGGCGCAGGAATTATTTTTATCTAATTTATAAGTAGGAATTACTATTTCAACTGGGTTTTTCTCATTGAAAGCAATTTTGTTGATGATTTGGCTCGGATCATTCACATCAATTTGTGTTTCAGATGTAGATCCATAAACCATCACATAACGCACTTGACTGTTTTCAGGATAAGGAACATAAAAACTAGAAGAAATCGAATTTTTAACCAGTGCGTTTGCCCTTGGAACAGCGATTACTTTTTTGACAAAATTTGGAACAACGTGAGGAAGTGCGGGATATTTGTATTGGTTGTTTTCCAGTAATCGAGTCACACTTTGATTTTTGTTTAAAAATGATTTGGCACTAAAAAAAGCATTACCCTGAATATTTTTATATGATCTGGTAATGTCTATTTGGTTGGGGATTTCGTATGGATTATTCCATCTTTTGTCTGAGTCGGTATTGATTTTGTATGATCCGTTACCAATATAGATTGCCGTATTTGTTGAATTTTCAGACCACCAACGCAACAATTTCGAATAGGAAGCTTTAGGGTGATCCATACTCCAGTATAGCTGCGGAACAAGGTAATCAATCCACTTGTTTTCCATCCATGCTAACGGATCAGCAAATAAATCATCGTAATTAGTTTGCCCTGATTCCGTTTCTGAACCTCTTGGATCCACTGATTTATTTCTCCAGACGCCAAACGGGCTAATACCAAATTGTACCCACGGTTTGATGTTTTTGATCGATATTGAAACACTTTTTACAAAATCATTCACATTTTTACGTCTCCAATCCGCTAAATCCAATCCATCTCCATATTTTTTGAAAGAATCAGTGTCGTCAAATAATTCTCCTTTTATTTTATACGGATAAAAATAATCATCAAAATGAATAGCATCAATGTCATAATTTGTAACGACTTCTTCCACGACAGCTGTCAAATGATTTTGAACTTCGGGCAAAGCAGGATTGTAATAGTATTTACCACCATATTTTATCATCCAATCGGGATATTTAAAAAAATCGTGTTGTGGACTTAAAAGTGCAGTATTGTAATCCATTGTGGCACGGTATGGATTCATCCAAGCATGAAATTCAAAACCTCTGGCATGCGTTTCAGCAATCATCCACGCTAAGGTGTCAAAATAAGGTTTTGGTGCCTGTCCTTCTTTACCGGTCAAAAATCGGGACCAAGGTGCTAATTGGGTTGGATAAAAAGCATCACCAACACTTCGAATCTGAACAATGACTGCATTATAATTTAATTTTTTATAAGCCTCTAAAATCTCAATATAGTCTGCTTTTTGTTTGGCAACATCATCAGTACTCATTTTTGGCCAGTCAATATTCACCACTGTAGCAATCCAAACGGCTCTAAATTCATTTTTGGGATTTGTAGTGGATGTTTGTGCGTTACCAATCGAAAAAGATAGTAAAAAGAATAAAATATGCAAAAGAGTGTGCTTGCGATTTTTCATTAGAGTATTGTTTATAAAGTATTCAAAAATAGTTTTTTTAGTGAAATTTACCCGATAAAATGGGTTTAAAATTAGACTTTTTTTATCAGTGCAATTTCTTTGCCGTTTTTTCAAAATAACATTAAAGAATATTTTACCTTAAATAATAAAAGGATTTGAATATTTCTTATTAGTTTTTAAAGTATACACCACTATATATTTATATTTGTGAAAATAACAGCAATTCACTCCACAATATGTCAATAACGCTTCAATTACAAGAACTATCTCAATCATTAGAAGGCAACCTTTTAAATGATGACCTTAATATAACATTATATGCCACTGACGCATCGACCTATAGGATTCGTCCGCTTGCTGTTGCAATTCCAAAATCAAAGGAAGATATTGTAAAAATTATTCGCTTTGCAGCAAAAAATAAAATTTCAATTACGCCTAGAACTGCCGGAACTTCATTGGCAGGTCAAACTGTAGGTAGTGGAATAATCGTGGATGTTTCGAAACATTTTACAAAGATTGTTGCTTTTGATTCTATTAAAAAAACCGTTACCGTGCAACCAGGAGTAATTCGGGATGAACTGAATTTATATTTAAAACCGCACGGATTGTTTTTTGGTCCCAATACTTCGACTTCCAATCGTTGTATGATAGGCGGAATGGTAGGCAATAATTCATCTGGAACTACATCAATTCGGTACGGAGTTACCCGAGATAAAATTGTCGAAATTAAAGCAGTTTTGAGTGATGGAAGTTCGGCAGTATTTAAAGAAATGACTTCTGCTGAATTCATTGAAAAAACAAAAGGGAAAACGCTTGAAAGTTCTATTTACAAGACTATTTATGAGGAACTTTCGAACACAGAAAACCAAAAAGAGATTACAAAAGAATTTCCGAAACCTGAAATTCACAGAAGAAACACCGGATATGCAGTTGATTTAGTATTGAAATCGGAACTTTTTGGAGGAACCGAAAGTACTATAAATCTGGGAAAACTCCTTTGTGGAAGCGAAGGAACTTTAGCATTTACCACTGAAATTACGCTGAAAGTAGATCCGCTACCGCCAACAAATAATGTGATGGTAGTGGCCCATTTTCATTCTATTCAGGAAAGTTTAGAAGCTGTGGTTACCGCAATGAAACACCATTTGTACACTTGTGAAATGATGGATGACACAATATTAGATTGTACCAAAACCAACCGGGAACAGGCTAAAAATAGATTTTTCATTCAAGGAGAACCAAAAGCGGTTATCATGCTTGAAGTAGCCTCGTATCACAGTATGGAAGATGCTGAATTACAGGCCAATGCTTTGATTTCCGATTTAGAACGAAATAATTTTGGGTATGCTTTACCAAAAATTTACGGAGCAGATATTGATAAAGTAAATGAGCTGAGAAAAGCAGGTCTTGGACTTTTAGGCAGTATTGTTGGCGACAATAAAGCGGCAGATTCTATTGAAGATACCGCTGTTGAATTGAGTGATTTACCTAATTATATTGCTGAATTCTCCGCAATGATGGAGCGTCATGGTCAAAGTGCTATTTATTATGCGCATGCCGGTGCAGGAGAATTGCATTTGCGTCCGGTTTTGAATTTGAAAACAAAAGAAGGGATTCACCAATTTAGAAACATCGCAACCGAAGTGGCTGTTTTAGTCAAAAAATATAGAGGTTCCTTGAGCGGGGAACATGGGGATGGTATTGTTCGTGGAGAGTTTTTACCTTTTATGATTGGAGAACAGAATTATGAATTATTGAAAAGAATCAAACATGCTTTTGACCCCAACACCATTTTGAATGTGGGAAAAATTGTAAACGCTTTCAAAATGGACGAAAATCTTCGGATGGAAGCGGGGAGAGTAGAACCGGAAATACAAACTATTCAGGATTTCTCTGATAGTATGGGGATTTTGCGTGCTGCGGAAAAATGTAATGGTTCTGGTGATTGCAGAAAATTACCTTCGGCTGGAGGAACCTTGTGTCCTAGCTATCGCGCCACGCGGAATGAAAAAGATACGACGCGCGCCAGAGCCAATGCGCTGCGGGAATATTTGACGCATTCAGAAAAAGACAATAAGTTCGATCATGAAGAATTATATAAGGTATTTGAGTTGTGTGTGAGCTGCAAGGCTTGTGCCAGTGAATGTCCCAGTAATGTGGATGTGGCAGCAATGAAATCAGAGTTTCTGTACCACTATCAAAAAGCGAATGGATTTTCATGGCGCAATAAAGTATTTGCTTTTAATGCGAAATTGAATGGACTGGGGAGTATCACTCCAAAGTTTACGAATTTCATGCTGAACTTGCCTTTGGTAAAAAAAACCATGGGAATTGCCTCAAAAAGAGAAGTACCGCCTCTGGCTCAGCAAACCTTTAGAAAATGGTATGAGAAAAATTGGAATCAAGCACCAAGTGATTCTTTTGTAAACGGAAAAGTATGTTTGTTTTGTGATGAATTTACTAATTTTTATGATGTTTCAGTAGGCATTGATGCGTACGAATTATTGACAGCATTAGGATATGAAGTAATTATGGTGGATCATGAGGAAAGCGGAAGGGCTTTTATCTCTAAAGGTTTTCTGGAAGAAGCCAAAGCAATCGCAAACACAAATGTTGATATTTTTTCAGATTATATTACCGCTGATTTTCCGTTGATAGGAATAGAACCATCGGCGATATTAACCTTTAGAGATGAATACATTAGACTGGCAGATGATGAAGAAGGTGCTGAAAAATTAGCCAAAAATGTTTTTACGATTGAAGAATTTTTCAAAAATGAGATTACTTCAGGTAAAATTCATTCGGAGCAATTTTCTGAAGAGGAAAAAACTATAAAAATTCACGGACATTGCCACCAAAAGTCATTAAGTACGATGGAAGCGACTTTTGCGATGTTGAACGTTCCTAAAAACAGTTCAGTTACGATTTATAATTCGGGATGTTGCGGTATGGCAGGTTCTTTTGGATATGAAAAAGAACATTATGAAATCAGCATGCAAATGGGAGAAGATACCCTGTTTCCTAAAATAAGAACTACTGATGCAACAGTGACAATTGCAGCAGCGGGAACCAGTTGTCGCCATCAGATTTTTGACGGTACCAGTAGAAAGGCCTTGCATCCGGTCACGATTCTAAAAAGCTGTTTGAAATAGGAAACACAATAGTCTTTTTGAATTGTTTTTTTTTTGGTGAATAGTCAAATTTGACTTATTAATGAATAAAAACAAGTGATTTAACTTTTATAAAAAATAAATAAAAAAATAGTTAGAGAAACTCCATTAATTAAAATTGTTTTATACTTTTGAATTTTGAAGATAATTTGAACTATTTTCATAATTATAGCATACAATTTACAGTTTATTAATTTTTAATGATAAAGTTTAGTTTATGGCATCTTCAAGTTTATTTAGAAAAAAAACAGTACAAGATATTTTAAAACAGGTTGAAAAAAGAGATGCCGATGGCCATAATGCATTAGGAAAACATTTAACGGCGCGTGATTTAACAGCTTTTGGTATCGCCGCAATTGTAGGAGCCGGAATTTTCAGTACGATTGGTAAAGCTAGTTCTGATGGAGGGCCTGCAGTTATCTTTTTGTTCTTGTTTACTGCTATAGCCTGTAGTTTTGCTGCTTTTGCGTATGCTGAATTTGCATCGATGGTTCCCGTTTCCGGAAGTGCTTATACGTATTCGTATGTGGCTTTTGGAGAAATAATAGCCTGGATTATTGGTTGGGCGCTGATAATGGAATATTCTGTGGGGAATATAACGGTCGCCATATCGTGGAGTGACTATTTTACGGGTTTACTTGAAAGTGGCGGGCTTCACTTACCACAATGGGTTCAAATGGATTTTTTGTCCGCTTCCAGAGGTTTTGACGATGCCATTGCGCTAATGCAAGGAGGCAAAGAATTTGCAAACTTAAGTCCTGCTTTACAGGATGCTTATACAGCCTGGACGACTTCGCCGGTTATTGGATCGTTTCATTTTGTGGCAGATCTTCCTGCACTACTGATTATTGTTTTGATTACGGCATTGATTTACCGCGGAATGAAAGAATCTCGAAATGCGAGTAATATCATGGTGGTTGTCAAATTATGTATTGTTCTTTTAGTCATAGCGGTTGGTGTTTTCTATGTGGATACTGCAAATTGGGATCCTTTTGCACCTAATGGTGTTACAGGAGTTTTAAAAGGAGTTTCAGCAGTGTTTTTTGCTTACATTGGGTTTGATGCTATCTCGACAACGGCTGAGGAATGCAAAGATCCACAACGTGATTTGCCTAAAGGAATGATGTGGGCCATAATAATATGTACCGTTTTATATATTGCCATTGCTCTGGTACTTACCGGAATGGTGCGTTATGACCAGTTGAATGTAGGTGATCCCTTGGCTTTTGTATTTGAAAAATTAGACCTAAAATGGATGTCCGGAATCATTGCCGTCAGTGCGGTTGTGGCTATGGCAAGTGTTTTATTGGTTTTTCAAATGGGACAACCGCGTATCTGGATGAGTATGAGTCGTGATGGTTTGTTGCCAAAACGTTTCTCAAAAGTACATCCAAAATACAAAACACCATCGTATGCGACAGTTGTTACCGGGTTTGTAGTAGCAGTTCCCGCTTTATTTTTGAATTTAACATTGGTTACAGATTTGTGCAGTATTGGAACGTTATTCGCTTTTGTATTGGTTTGTGCCGGAGTTTTAGTGTTACAAAACAGAACCGATATACCTCGTGGAAAATTTAAAACTCCTTATGTAAATTCAAAATTCATATTGCCAGTTTTGATTATTATGGGATTGGTGTTTGCTTTTGGTTACAATAAAAAAGGAACAATGGATTTTATTACCAATAAAACTCAAATCAACAGTTCATCCGCTATCATCACCTCGTTAAACAAAGAAGAAACCCAAAAAGTATACAATTATTTAGTCACTATTGATGCTAAAAACAGCACTGATGAAACGCCGGATTTAGAGCATTTATTGCGCCAATACCAACAAGATGATGCAAAATATGCTGCTGTTATAGCGGGTTTGCCAATTGCTGATGCAGTGAAATATGAAAGCGGTTTTAGTTTATTTAAACACAAAATTCCAATGTGGATTTTCTTGATTGTTTTAGCTGGATTATCCGTTTGGTCTTTTAAATCAAATTTGTCTTTGATACCGCTATTGGGATTGATTTGTTGTTTGTACATGATGGCTGAATTGAGTGTTTGGAACTGGATTTATTTTGGAATATGGCTTTTGATTGGATTGGTCATTTATTTTGGCTTTAGCCGAAAAAACAGCAAATTAAATTAAGAACACGAAAAAATTCTAAAACAGTCAGGGTCTTACTATGCATTTAAATCAATATTAGGAAAAACAAATAAGTCCGCTAAAAGTAATTTTAGAGGACTTATTTGTTTTAGAGGATATCTTATTTGTCTTTTTTATACAATGAAATTGAAGGAAATGCAATTGTTTTATCAAAATTGAAACGATTACTGAACGGATTAATTCATAGGTAATAATTGATACCGCCATTTTTTACCTTATTTTTATAAAAAATAAACGCATGATTTTTATTATCAAACCACTTGTATTTGTTAGTTTTCTTTTTTGTATTGTTAGTTGTCAATCCCAAAATTTGATTTCTAAAACGGATGAAAAAAAGAATTCAATTAGCAATGATACGCTATTTGTAAATTTGAAAGAATACAGTCAAGATTTTCTGTATGATATGAAATACGCTACAACAGACAATTTCCTGAACGCAAAAGTATATGATTGCGCAGAATGTTTTTTGCGGTTAAAAACCATTCGTGCACTTGTTGAAGCCAATGAGAAGTTTATGGAAAAGGGCTATAAGATTAAAATTTTTGATTGCTATCGCCCTTTGGATATTCAAAAAAAAATGTGGGAAATTGTACCTAATCCTAAGTACGTGGCTAATCCTTCGAAGGGATCAATTCATAATAGAGGGGGAGCTGTAGACCTTACTTTAGTGAACGGCAGTGGAAAAGAATTAGATATGGGTACTGGTTTTGATTTTTTTGGAGTCGAAGCGAGTCATGATTATCCTACAGTTTCGCACACAGTAAAGGCAAATAGAAACCTGCTGAAAACAACAATGATTAGTAGTGGTTTTAATTCATTTGATTCGGAATGGTGGCATTATAATGTAAAATCAGGGTTGAATGACACTATTTCTAATACTAAATGGGAATGTAAATAAACTATTATTCGATACACTTTATCGTATTTATAAAGTAGGTTTCCGGATAGTAAATTTCGTTATTTAATTCCGATTTAAATTCCTTTTTTATAATAAAATCCTCTGTATCAGTCAAATATTTGATCCGCATCATAGAAACTGGAGAACTTTTTAATTCTTCAAAACTATCTTTCATAAACATAAATACTGCTGAATTGATCCGGTTATCATATCCATTGTCATCACGAATCAAAGTGCCACAATCTTCTTGATCAGTGTGTATTAACGTAATTATTTTTCCGTTGTTGAGTTGTAAAAACAATTTTGAATTTTTATCAAAACAATTCGCTTTTATAAATCCCTTGCTTTTTTGGATAAATTGTATGTTTAAGGTTGGTAATCCATCCGTTAAAGCCAGTGAATAGAAAATATAGCTGGAGTTTCCGGCAAATTTTTTTTCACTAATCATATATTCTTTAGTTGATTTATAGGTTCCTATTGAATCAGTAACGTTTTCACTGTAATCACATGGTTTTTGTGCAAAAAGACTCAAACTGAAGAAAAAGAAAGTTATTGTAATTATGAATTTCATTTTTATGATATTTTGGTGCAAATTAAAACTATTTTATGGTTATTTTCATCAGTTGTAAAAAAACTATATATATTTCCTCCGTCTTTTATTTTCCATTTTTTCCGAATACTTTCTACACTGTCCGGAAAATTCCGAGTTGTGATATTGGCTTTACTGTTTTCTAAAAAAGTTTTCATCGCTGTTTTGTTATAGGAAAATGTATTTTGAATTTCAAAAACACGACCCGGAAAGGGAATTAAGTCCATGGAAGTGTATAAGTGAGAATGCTTGTGTAGTTTATCGACCTTATAAAAGGATCCGACTTCATCAAATCCACCTGATTTCATAATAGCACTATTGGGTTCGTATAAATAGGTTTGAGGTAAGCTGAAATTTGAAAAACTAGCAACTTCATTCCAAATAAAATCAAAAGTTTCATTTTTATCCTTGAGGATATTGACAGTTTTAATGCGTATTGGTCCGGAATATGCCGCACGAAGTTCCCATAACAATTCTTTAACTTCGTTCTCAACGGCTATAATATGAATTTGTTTTACGTGTTGTAATTCCGTTAGTCCGGCAGTAATATCAAGAATAGGAGCCGTTTTTATGAGAATAGCATTTGTATTTTTAAAATAAAAAGTTAGATTTTCAGGAACATTTGGCAAACAATCTTTAAGCATGAATACCTTTCCTTTGGTACCATTTCTTCTGGAAGGATCAATATAAATCCAGTCCCAGTTTGTTTTTAAAGCGGTTAAGGTTGCCAGACTATCTCCGGTATAACAACTAATATTAGAAACATGTAATTGCTCAAAATTGTGTTTTACAAGTTGAGATAAATCGGGATTAATTTCGCAATGAACCACTTCTTTTATTTTTTGTGCAAAATAAAAATCATCCACACCAAAACCTCCAGTCAAATCGATTAATCGGTCGCCAGTAACAATAGAAGCTTTATAAGAAGCTGTTTTTTCAGAGGACGTTTGTTCTACTGAAAGTTTGCTCGGATAAATGATGTTTTGGGACAAGAACCAATGTGGCAATTTATCTTTTGCTTTTGTCTTTGCGTCTATTTGGTTCAAAATGGTGATCCAATCCACATTAGGAAATGGATTTTTTTGTAATGCTAATGTTGCTACGTGTGCACCAATGTTAGCATTGATAAATACTTGTACTTTAGGATTTAAAATCATTAAATCCAAAATTAAAGGTCTTTAGTTAATGATTGAATGATCTTATTTTCCGGAAAAAATTCTTTTCCTATCACCTTAATTATTGTATACAATGGAACGGCTACAATCATTCCCAATATTCCAAAAAGAAAACCGGCAATTAAGATAACCAGAAATATTTCTAAGGGATGTGAACTAACACTTTTTGAAAAAATAATAGGTTGGGATAAATTGTTGTCAATAATCTGAACAATCCAAAAACCAATAAGAACGTAAATTGTCGTTGGTAAAATATCGGATTGGAAGTCACCGCCTAAATTGCTGATCATAGTCAAAATTGCGGCTAACACCGATGCAATTAATGGACCTATGTAGGGGATAATATTTAATACAGCACATAAAAAAGCAATAACAATTGCATCAGGAATACCAAAAATGACTAAGACTATCAGGTATAAAAGGAACACAATAAATAATTGAAGCAATAATCCAATAAAATAACGGGATAGTAAATGGTTGATCTTTTCCAGTGAATTTAAAATTTGAAATTCGTGGCTATTGGGAATTAATTTTTTTACTCCTAAAAGAAACATTAATCGGTCTTTTAAAAAGAAAAAAGTAATAAACAGTACCGAAGCCAGTCCCACAACAAAACTACTGATTGTTCCCAAAATAGCATTTAGAAAATTTGGAATGATATTAAAATTTATTTTAGAGGAAATGTTGGCTTCCTTAAGTATTTGTGAGGAATCAATTTGATGACTTTCCAAAAACACACTGATCTGATTGGCTAACTCAATTATATTTTTTTCAATTTCTGCTGTGTTGAGCAGTGATAAATTTTGTCCTTGGGATAAAATCAAAGGAATAAACATCATTATGAAACCAAATATAATCAGTATAAAAATAAACAAAGTGGTAATAGTAGCAAAGAGATGATTAAATTTTAATCTCCGTTTAAAAAAATCTAAAATAGGATTTCCAATCATTGTGAATATAAAGGATACTACAAGATAAATTATCACCGATTGAATTTGGTAGAAAAAGAACAGCACTAAAGCACCTAGCACTAAGGTAAGTAGCGCACGGATAATGCCGCTAGAAATGGTTTTTGACGTAATCATATCTTTATATTAAGGGCTAAAGATAAAAAAAACTCGCTAACAAGTAGCGAGTTTTAAATTCTAAAAAACTAAAAATTATATTCCGAAACTCGCTCTTGCTCCACCAGAAACAAAAATTGCATCCATTCTTGATTTTTGGCCGTTAGAGAACATGTACATACCTCTATCATCTGTATAATCCATGTAATTCATAGTCATTTCTACAGGAGTACCAGAGCATGTACTGTAATGAGGGTAGGTAGGAACACCATAATTAGCAGTATTGTGCGTAGGCGTGTCAGAAACTAAATCGCTTCCACAAGTTGCATCACCCCAAATGTGACGTAAATTCATCCAGTGTCCTACTTCGTGAGTTGCTGTTCTTCCTAGATTAAATGGCGCTGTTACTGTCCCGGTAGTACCGAATGCATTGTTATCCATTACTACTCCATCGGTAGACGATGCACCTCCAGGAAATTGTGCGTAGCCTAGAATACCGCCACCAAGATTACAAGACCACATGTTTAATACAGTTGTTGGTGTAGTTGGAACGATTCCATTTGTTGATTTTTTCATAGAATCATCTGTAGACCAAGATGTTATAGTAGTAGATCTTCTCTTTACACTTTGTAAGACGAATGTAATTCCAACATTTGCTTTTACTCCTGAAAATGCTGCGGGAACTGAATTATAATCAGAATTTGCAGCATTAAAATCTTTATTCAATACGTCAATTTGGGATTGGATTTGTGCCAGCGAAATATTTTCAGCTGTAGTTCTGTATAAAACGTTTACGACCACTGGGATTTCTACTTTACCGTTAACTAAGCGACCAGATAACATTGCTTTGTCAGTAAAAGCTTCAATTTTATTCATTCGCAAAACTAATGACGGATCAGCTTTCATTTGGGCAGCTAACACCTCTTGAGATGCGCAACCACGTTTTGTAACTGCATCAGCTGATGGAGTAATTTCTGTTGTGTCATTTTGACAAGAAAAAAGCATTAATAATGCTACAGCAGATAAAAGAATTTTTTTCATAATGAATTTGTTATAAATTAATAGATTTGGTTTATTATATCACAATTTTATAACAATTTTTATTTAAAAAAAATTTTTATGATTACTTATTTATAAAATAATTTAAATCTTGCTTTTTGGATAAGAACAGTAAAGACTATTTAAATAAAATTTATGCTGTTAATAGGTTACTTATCGTAATGAAGAAATATAAACACGTAATGCTTATAAATAAAATAGGCGACTTTTTAGGTCGCTTATTTTATAAATTTATTTAGGAATTATACTCCAAAACCTGCTCTTGCTCCGCCTGCAACAAAAATTGCAGCCATTCTTGATTTTTGGCCATTAGAGAACATATACATACCCCTATCATCTGTGTAATCCATGTAATTCATAGTCATTTCTACAGGAGTTCCAGAGCATGTGCTGTAATGAGGATAAGCAGGAACGCCATAATTAGCAGTATTGTGTGTAGGTGTGTCAGAAACTAAATCACTTCCACAAGTTGCATCACCCCAGATATGACGTAAATTCATCCAGTGTCCTACTTCGTGAGTTGCTGTTCTTCCTAAGTTATAAGGATAAGCCCCTGATCCAGATAATCCAAAATATTTTGAATCAACTACAACACCATCAGTAGCCGTTGATCCGCCAGGAAATTGCGCATAACCTAAGATACCGCCACCAATAGTACAAGCCCATATATTAAGTGATGTTGTTGGTGAAGTAGGGTCTAAACCGCCTTGTTTTGTTTTTTTCATAGCATCTCTTGTGCCCCATGAAGTTTTAGTAGTAGATTTTCTGTTTATTGTTTCTAAAATGAAAGTAATTCCAACATTTGCAGCAATTGGAGAGAATAAAGCAGGTGTACTGCTGAAATCTGAATTAGTAGCATTAAAATCTTCGTTTAATACATCTATTTGAGATTGAATTTGAGCATCAGTTATGTTTTCTGCCGCAGTTCTGTATAAAACGTTTACAACTACAGGAATTTCTACTTTACCGTTAACTAAGCGACCAGCTAACATTGCTTTTTCAGTAAAAGCTTCAATTTTATTCATTCTCAAAGCTAATGATGGATCAGCTTTCATTTGTGCAGCAAGAACTTCTTGAGTGGCACAACCGCGTTGAGATACAGCGCTTGCTTCCGAAGTTGTTTCTGCTGTATCATTTTGACAAGAGAAAAGCATTAAAAATGCTGCAACAGGTAAAAAAATTTTTTTCATAATCGGGTTTGTTATAAATTAATAGATTTGGTTAACTATTTCACAATTTTATAACAATTTTTTCATAAAAAAAATAAATATCTATTATTTTTAAAAAATAAATATCAATTATGACTTTTTAGTAGCCTCTTTCTGCTGTCGTGTTCTTGATTTACCTCTGGTCTTAATAAAATATATTTAGAAAGATTATAATTAATATTATTCTTATTAAATGATTCTTTAATGCTAATTTTGCCTCTGTAAAAAGAAAGTAATGGTGGATTTTTCAACTATTTATTTTAACAATTAATACTAATCTATATTTTTTATTTGATCGTTAGCGATGGCATCTTTCAAAGAAGGATATTAAGAATTATAAAGCTACAGAACTCGAAAGTTTAAAAGTCATAAAGTCAAAATAATTGTAAAATAGTATCTTGAAATCAATTTGTTACGTCATTTTATCTAATTGAAAAACAAGGCATTATACGATGATTGTTAGTCAAAATAAATTATTGGTAAGCCGTGTTAATTATTAAAAATATAATTGATAATATTTACCCCCATTTTTAATGCTTTTTCTCGAATCGCTACTGGATCATTATTGACTTCCGGATCTTCCCATCCATCTCCTAAATCGGATTCATAGGTATAAAGCAGTACTAATTTATTTTTTATAAAAAGTCCAAAAGCCTGAGGTCGTTTACCGTCATGTTCGTGTATTTTGGGTAATCCGTTTGGGAATGAGAATGGTTTTTGAAAAATGGCATGATTCGCAGGAATCTCCACTAGACTATTATTTGGAAATATTTTTTTGATTTCTTTTCGGATGTATTGGTCCATTCCATAATTATCATCAATATGAAGAAATCCTCCTGCCAGCAAATAATTTTTAAGATTGTCACTATCAGCAGCGCTAAAAACTACATTTCCATGGCCAGTCATATGCACATAAGGGTATGAAAATAAATCAGTACTATTGGGCTCAACCGTGGCTGGCTTTATTTTTATTTGGGTATTTATAGTTGCATTGCAGTATTTTATCAAATTGGGTAGTGAAGTTGGATTTGCATACCAATCACCACCGCCACTATATTTTAGTAATGCAATTTCCTGCGAAAACAATGGTATAGAGAAGATTAACAGTAGATAAAATAGGTACCTCATAATTAATAAAATCAGTGATTATTAGTGTTAGCCTTCATTAATAAATACTACACTTTGACAAGCCACTATTGCTGCCGTTTCTGTTCGTAGCCTTGTATTTCCTAATGAAACAGCAGTAAAATCATTTTCAAGAGCCAATACAATTTCTTTTTCCGAAAAATCGCCTTCAGGACCTATCAGTATTGTAATATCTTCATTAGGTTTCAAAACGGATTTCAGTGATCTTTTATCTGTTTCTTCGCAATGTGCAATCAGTTTTAAACCTTTATTTTTTAGTTTGACAAATTCTTTAAAGGTGATGGCAGGATTCAATTTTGGCAGGTATAATTCATTAGATTGCTTCATGGCAGTCAATAAAATTTTATCAAATCGCTCATTATTGATAACTTTTCGTTCTGAGTGGTCACAAATAATTGGTGTTATTTCGTGAATGCCTATTTCGGTTGCTTTTTCCAAAAACCATTCGTAACGATCATTCATTTTAGTTGGCGCTACAGCCAGATGTATGTGAAATTTTGCAACTGGGGCTTTTTCGAACGAAAGGATTTTGACGGTGCATTTACTGTCAGATGCCAGTGTTATTTCTGTTTTAAATAAGTAGCCTGAACCATTGGTTACAAACAAGATATCGGTATCTTTCTTACGTAATACTTTAATAATATGTTTGCTCTCTTCTTTATCAAAAGAAAAAATTTCTGTAGATTCTGTAATAGTAGGGTTAAAGAATAATTGCATAATTTATAATTGTATTCTTGCTTTAGAAACAACAGATGAAGTTTCAAATGTTTGGGTTAAAAATTTTTGATATCCTACAATTCCTATCATTGCAGCATTATCAGTGGTGTATTCAAATTTAGGAATAAAGGTTTTCCAACCATATATGTTTTCTGTTTCCTTTAATGTATTTCGGATTCCGGAATTAGCAGAAACGCCTCCGCCGATGGCTATTTGTTTGATCCCGGTTTCTTTTACGGCTAATTTTAATTTGTCCATTAAAATTTCAATAATAGTATGTTGGATTGATGCGCAAATATCATTTAGATTCTCAGCAACAAAGTTTGGATTTTCTAATTTTTTCTTTTGAATAAAATATAAAATAGCCGTTTTCAAACCGGAGAAGCTAAAATTTAATCCTGGAACTTTAGGTTTTGTAAATGCAAATGCTTTTGGGTTTCCTAATTGCGCATATTTATCAATTAAGGGGCCACCAGGGTAGGGAAGTCCTAAAATTTTAGCGCTTTTGTCAAAAGCTTCTCCAACTGCGTCATCAGTGGTTTGACCAATTACGGTCATGTCAAAAAAATGATCTACTTTGATGATTTGTGTGTGTCCACCGCTTATAGTTAAGGCCAAGAACGGGAAAGTGGGTTTTTCATAGCCCTTCTCCTCTATATAATGTGCCAGGACATGAGCTTGCATGTGATTTACAGCAATCAAAGGAATTTGTAAGGCCAGGGCAAGTGATTTTGCAAACGAACTCCCTACCAGTAGCGAACCCATGAGTCCCGGACCTTGTGTAAATGCAATTGCAGATAACTGTTCTTTTTGTATATTTGCCTTTCGAAGCGCCGCATCGACTACCGGAACTATGTTTTGTTGGTGTGCACGTGAGGCGAGCTCAGGAACTACGCCACCATATTGATTATGAATTAGCTGATTTGCAACAACATTTGACAATACTTTATCGTTGTGTAAAATGGCCGCTGCAGTATCATCACAAGAACTTTCAATGGCAAGAATAAAAACCTCGGGATTTTGCATAAAAAGGCATAAATTTGGAGTTACATTTGATGATTAGTTTACAAAAAACAACAATTTTGTAAAGGCCAAAATTAAAGAATTTTTATTTAAGGCGCAGGAGTTTCCAGAGGTAAAATGAAATTTTAAAAAATTTAAATATATAGTAAGTATCAAAAAAATAAAAAAAATAGTATTTCGGTCTCTAGTTGGACTAATCCTACTTTTACTTGTACTTGGTATTGCTCTTACCCTGCCATTTGTTCAAACTAAAATAGCACAGTATTTCACCCGAAGTCTCAATAAAGACTTTGGAACTAATATTGCTATTGACGGAGTTGTTATATCTGTTTTTGGAGGCATAAAATTCAAAAAAGTATTGATTCTGGATCACCATAAAGACACTTTAATTTATTCAGATAGAATTGCAACGACTATTTTAGAAGGTAAAAAATTGCTAGACGGTGATCTGATTTTTGGGGATTTACGTTTGAGTGGTTTAGTCTTTAATTTAAAAACGTATAAAAATGAAAAAGAGTCCAATCTCAATAAATTTATAGCCGCTTTTGAAACCGGAAGACCATCAACAAAAAAGTTTCTGCTCACCGTAAAGGAATTGAAAATTTACGATAGTCATTTTATTTTGACAAATTTAAATCGTGAAATTCCAAAAGACCTGGATTTTACTAAACTGAATGCTTCCGTAACGAATTTTAAAATTCATGGTCAGGATTTGACGACTATGATTGATAAAATGTCATTTTTAGATTTTCGGGGTTTGTATGTTAAAAATCTAAACTCAAAATTCAGTTATTCCAGAAAAAACTTAAAACTAGAAAATCTGAATTTGTTGACCAAAGAATCCACCTTAAAAGGGACTGTATTGTTAAATTATAAAATTGAAGATTTTTCTAATTTTACCGATAAAGTGCTCTTTGATATTAAACTAGATGCTGCCTCAATTGCTTCAAATGACATTCGTTACTTTTATAAAGAAATAGGGAAAAATCAACATTTTTATATTAAAGCATTTATTAAAGGAACGCTTAATGATTTGAAATTCAAAAACTTAAAATTAGTTGATGATCGGAAAACACAGATCAACGGTGCTATTAATTTTAAAAACTTGTTTGCCAAAAAAGGGCAAAAATTTTCGATGTATGCCAGATTTGACAAATTAATCTCTAGCTATGATGATTTGATAGTTATATTACCTAATATTTTGGGAAATAAATTACCCAGTTCTCTAAAAAAATTAGGACGATTTTCAGCTTCCGGAGTTTCAAATGTTTCTACAACTGTCGTTAAAGCTGATTTTTCTATGGTAACAGCGTTAGGTAAAGTAATCTCTAATTTAGAAATAGAAAATATAAATTTTATTGATAAGGCTTCTTATGTAGGGAACGTTATTTTAGAAAATTTTGATATTGGAACTTTATTGGACCAAAAAGAACTAGGAAAGGTAAGTTTGAATATGGCTATTGATGGTAAAGGATTCAAGGAAAAATACCTAGACACGGCCATCAAAGGGATCATTAGCCAAATAGAGTATAAAACATACAATTACACAAATATTGATGTCAATGGAACCCTTAAAAACCCCAATTACAAAGGGCAAATTGCCATAAGGGATCCTAATTTAAGGATGAATTTTGACGGTTTATTGGATTTAAGCAAAAAAGACAATAGATACGATTTTCACATTAATGTTGAAACCGCCGATTTGAATAAATTAAAATTAATTAAGGATTCTATTGCGGTATTTAAAGGCGATGTGGTAGTTCAGGCATCAGGAAATACTGTAGAAAATTTTCAAGGAAATGTTTATATCAACGAAACGTCCTATAAAAATGCAAAAGACACGTATATTTTTGATGATTTTACCATAATTTCAACTTTTGATGAAAAAAGAGTGAGAACCATAACTGTAAATTCACCGGATATTGTTCAGGGTGAAATTGTAGGTAAATATGAATTCAACCAATTGGAAAACCTGGCAAAGAATTCTTTGGGAAGTCTGTATACGAATTTCAAACCTAACAAGGTAAAAAAAGGACAGTTTCTTAAGTTTAATTTCTCTATCTATAATAAAATAATTGAAATATTTTACCCTGATATTTCTATTGCTCCCAACACCATTATTAAAGGAAATATAAACTCTGATAATCAGGAATTTAAACTCAATTTTAATTCGCCTCAAATTATAGCTTCAAACAATACACTTGATAATATAAGAGTTTCGGTCGACAATAAAAATCCGCTGTATAATGCCTACATAGAACTGGACAGCATAAAAACAAAACACTATAAAATACGTGATTTTAGTCTTATAAATGTCACAATGAAAGACACGCTGTATTTTCGTTCGGAGTTTAAAGGGGGACCAAAGGCAGAGGATTATTTTAATCTGAATTTATACCATACTATAAATGAGGATAACAATAATGTAGTTGGAATTAGTAAATCAGAGGTGAAATTCAAAGACTATTTGTGGTTTTTGAACGAAAAAGAAGCAACTACTAACAAAATTGTTTTTGATAAATCATTTCAAAATTTCAACATTGATAATATTGTGTTGTCACATGAAGAACAGGAAATTTCTTTAGTGGGACTTTTTAAAAATACTACAATCAAGGATTTACAACTGAGTTTTAAAGATGTGGATCTAAACAAAATAACACCCGCTAATGATAAGTTTATTGCAAATGGAAATATCAATGGCGAAGTAAATTTCAAGCAAAACAAAGATGTTTTTCAGCCTACATCTTCTATAGTTATTGATAATTTGAATTTAAATAAAATAGATTTAGGAACTTTAAATTTTGAAATTGAAGGTGATGAAAATCTTAGCAAGTTTACCATAAATTCTAATTTAGAGAACAAAAATTTTGAATCATTTAATGCGGATGGTAGTTTTGAAATTGTCAATAAAGAAACCATTCTTGATTTGAGGCTAAAATTTGATAAATTTAATATCGCAACCTTGAACTCTTTGGGTGGTGAAGTATTGTCTAATATACGAGGTTCAATAGCCGGGAATGCTACCATAGAAGGAAATCTTAAGAAACCTAGTATAAATGGCAGATTGTATCTTGACCAAGCAGGAATAACCATACCCTACCTGAATGTGGATTACGGTTTAAGTGACAACACAATTATAGACCTGACCGATGAACGATTTTTGTTTAGAAACAATACTTTGACCGACACAAAATTTGGTACTGTAGGGAAGTTAAACGGAAGTATTGGGCATACTAATTTTTCGGATTGGAAATTAGATTTAACCGTTAATTCAAAAAGGCTTTTAGCGTTAGACACTAAGGATACTGAAGATTCAGCTTATTATGGTTCTGCATTTATCGATGGAGTTGCCACTATAAAAGGACCAACTAATTCATTGTTTATAAAAGTAGCTGCAAAATCAGAGAAAGGAACAGCCATAAAAATTCCTATTAATAATGCCGAAAGTGTAAGTGATAATATTTTTCTTCATTTTCTGACTGCTAAGGAAAAATACAATGTAAGGAATGGTATTGTGGAAAACACTCGGAATTATAATGGCCTTGAATTGGAGTTTGATTTTGATATTACACCGGATGCCGAAGTAGAGGTAATTCTAGACCGAAACACAGGTCACGGAATGAAGGGAAAAGGTTTTGGCTCTTTGTTGTTTAAAATAAACACGACGGGGAAATTCAATATGTGGGGTGATTTTCAAGCGTATGAAGGGACTTATAATTTTAAATATGGAGGACTGATAGACAAGAAGTTTGAGGTCAAAAAAGGAGGGTCAATTTCCTGGGAAGGGAATCCGATGCGCGCACAGTTAAATCTTGAAGCAGTATACAAAACTACTGCAAATCCTGCAATTTTGTTAGAAAATGCTTCTTTTAATACGAAAGTCCCCGTGGAAGTAGTTATAGGAATTAGAGGCGATTTGACTAGTCCGGAACCCGATTTTAATATTGAATTTCCAACAGTCAGCACGGTGTTAAAATCGGAAATTCAATATAAGTTAAATGATAAGGACGTGAGGCAAACTCAAGCATTGTACTTATTATCTTCCGGTGGATTTTTAAGTCCGGAAGGAGTAAGTCAATCTGATTTTTCAGGAAGTTTGTTTGAGACCGCCTCTAGTCTTTTAGGAGGAATAATACAATCTGACGATGAAAAATTCAAAGTGGGTCTGAATTTCATTGGAGCCGACAGAAGAATAGGAAGAGAAACAGATGGACGGTTTGTTGCAACAATTTCATCCAAAATAAACGAAAGAATAACGATCAATGGAAAACTAGGAGTTCCTTTTGGTGGGATTAATGAATCCGCTATCGTGGGAGACGTTGAAGTGTTATATAGGGTTAATGAGGATGGAACACTTAATTTACGATTGTTTAATAAAGAAAATGATATCAATTATATTGGGCAAGGGATTGGTTATACCCAAGGTTTAGGAGTTTCTTACGAAGTAGATTTTGATACGTTCAAGGAGTTAGTCAATAAAATTTTTACGAATCTAAAAATAGACAGAGTGACAGTACCCGTCGCTGAAGATCAAGATTCTGACTTATCTCCTGATTATATTAATTTTTTGAAATCTAAAAAAAACAAAACAGAAAAAATAAAAAAAAATCAAGAAGGTTTGATCCCGGAGGAAAACTAATTTTTTTTTAATCAGTGAGGAATCGGAACCAAGAATTCAGACACATGAGAATCCGGATAGGAGTTTTACGGTATCTGATTCAGTACTAATTAAAGAAATTTCAGACTTACCACAAAGGCGTTTTTTTTTAATTCCTCATTTGTAAATACGTAATGGATCATTGTCATAAAACAATCATAAAAACGCTTAAATTGTTAATTATCAAATAAAAATTCATTATTTTTTTATTTTGTTAAATAAAATTCGTTTTATTTTGATTTTTCGAAAACTTATTAACGAAAACGTTTGAATTTTGGTTGCTAAACTAATTTATAAAAAACACGGCTCTGTAAGTGCTGAATGTTTGCTAATTTTACACTTTAATACTTAAATAATGCCAAAAACAATAAAAAAAGTTGGTGTTCTTACTTCGGGAGGAGACTCACCAGGTATGAATGCAGCAATTAGATCCGTTGTTCGGACATGTGCGTATCATGCTATTGAATGTATAGGAATATACAGAGGATATCAGGGAATGATTGAAGGCGACTTCAAAGAAATGGGACCTCGTAGCGTAAACAACATTGTTAACAAAGGAGGGACAATTTTGAAGTCAGCACGTTCTTTAGAATTTAAAACTCCAGAAGGAAGAAAAAAAGCACACGATAACCTGATTAAAGCAGGAATAGATGCTCTAGTAGTAATAGGGGGCGACGGTACTTTTACCGGTGGTTTGTTGTTCAATAATGAATTTGATTTTCCAGTAATGGGAATTCCGGGAACTATTGATAACGATATTTTTGGGACCACCCATACTTTAGGATATGATACCGCTTTGAATACCGTTGTGGATGTCATTGATAAAATTAGAGATACCGCAAGTTCACACAATCGTTTATTCTTTGTAGAAGTGATGGGTAGAGATGCCGGTCACATCGCTTTGAATGCCGGTATTGGTGCCGGTGCCGAAGAAATTCTGATTCCAGAAGAAGATTTAGGATTAGAGCGATTGTTAGAATCCCTGCAAAAAAGTAAGGCTTCTGGTAAATCATCCAGCATTGTTGTAATAGCAGAAGGAGATAAAATAGGAAAAAACGTATTTGAATTAAAAGATTACGTAGAAGCTAATTTACCAGAATATGATGTTAGAGTTTCTGTTCTGGGTCACATGCAACGTGGTGGTTCCCCTTCTTGTTTTGATCGGGTTCTTGCTAGTAGATTAGGTGTAAAAGCAGTTGAATCTTTGCTGGAAGGCAAGTCAAAGTTCATGGTAGGATTACAGAACGATACTGTTATATTGACACCTCTGGAACAAGCTATTAAAGGTAAAACAGAAATTGATAGAGAATTATTAAGAGTTTCAGACATAATGTCTACATAGAGGGATTAAAGTTTACAGCGAGTAAAGTAGACTTTAGAAACCGTTAATATTTAAATAAATAAAAATTAAAGTAAAATGTCAAAAGTAAAATTAGGAATAAACGGTTTTGGGAGAATAGGAAGAATAGTTTTTAGAGAATCTTATAATAGAGATAATGTAGAAGTAGTTGCAATTAACGATTTATTAGATGTAGATCATTTAGCTTACTTATTAAAATATGATTCAGTACACGGTCGTTTCAATGGAACTGTAGAAGTAAAAGAAGGAAAACTTTTTGTAAACGGAAAAAACATTCGTATTACAGCTGAAAGAAATCCAGCGGATTTAAAATGGAATGAAGTTGATGTAGATGTAGTTGCTGAATGTACTGGTTTTTTTACAACTATTGAAACTGCAAACGAGCACATCAAAGGTGGTGCCAAAAAAGTAATCATTTCTGCACCTTCTGCTGATGCGCCAATGTTTGTAATGGGTGTAAACCATGATAAAGCGTTAGCTTCAGATACAGTGGTTTCTAATGCTTCTTGTACTACAAATTGTTTGGCTCCTTTGGCCAAAGTAATCAATGATAATTTTGGAATTGTTGAAGGTTTGATGACTACTATTCATGCAACAACTTCAACTCAAATGACAAATGACGGACCATCAAGAAAAGATTTCCGTGGCGGTAGATCAGCATTAGTCAACATGATTCCATCTAGTACAGGTGCTGCAAAAGCAGTAGGTAAAGTGATTCCGGAATTGAACGGAAAACTAACAGGGATGTCTATGCGTGTTCCTACTGTAGATGTTTCAGTAGTAGATTTGACCGTTAAATTAGCAAAAGAAACAACCTACGAAGAAATCATGGCTGTTCTAAAAACAGCTTCTGAAACCACTATGAAAGGTGTTTTAGGATATACCGAAGATGCTGTAGTATCACAAGATTTCGTTTCGGATCCCCGTACTTCAATTGTGGATGCTAATGCAGGAATTGGTTTGAATTCTACTTTTTTCAAAATTGTATCTTGGTATGATAATGAGTATGGTTATTCAAGCAAATTGATCGATTTATCAGTACATATTGCAGGTTTAAAATAATTAATTATATTTGCGAAGTCCCGTTATCTTTTTAGTAACGGGACTTTATTTTTTATTCCCTTTTTCATTTATATTTTTTTAATACCCTCCTTTATGAAAGTATTAGGAAATATAACAACAAAACCAAAAACCAGAAAAAAATGAGATTAATAGTTGATAGTGGTTCTACCAAAGCCGATTGGATTGCAATAGATACAAATGGTAAAATATTGTTTACAACTCAAACCTTAGGATTGAATCCTGAAGTACTTGAAGAAGATGAAATTATTGAACGCTTAAATGATCGTTTTGATATTTTGCAAAACAAGAAAAATGCAACCCATTTGTTTTTTTATGGAGCAGGTTGTGGCACTGAAAGAATGAAAATTGCACTGTCTCAGGTTTTTCAAAAGTATTTTCCTAATGCTATTATAGATGTCAAAGAAGATACCTATGCAGCCGTTTATGCAACGACTCCAAAGGGAGAAAAAGCAATTGTTTCTATCCTGGGGACCGGATCAAACTGCAGTTATTTTGATGGCAAAGAACTCCATCAAAAAGTACAGTCATTGGGATATATCGCCATGGATGATTGCAGTGGAAATGTTTTTGGAAAAGAGCTTATTAGAAAGTATTATTTTAATAAAATGCCAAAAGAACTGGAAGTTGAATTCGAGAAAGAATACAACCTTGATCCAGATGCTATAAAAAGCAAATTGTACAAAGAAGCCAATCCAAATGCGTATTTAGCGACTTTTGCGAAGTTCCTGATTCAGCACAAAGAAACGGAGTTCTGCAGAAAAATTATTTTCAAAGGAATGAAATCTTTTGTGAAAAATTACATAAAACAATACGATAACTGCAAAGAAATTCCAGTTCATTTTGTGGGGTCCATAGCCTTTTATCTCAAAGAAGAGCTGCAAGAAATATTTGACAAATATGAGTTGCAATTAGGCAATGTATTGCGACGACCTATAGATGGTTTAATTGCATATCATATTGCAAATAAATAGTTTTTCAGAATTCAATTTTATTAAAAAACCACTATTAATTTACTTGTTCTAAAGTAAATTAACAGTGGTTTTTTAATTTGTAATCAACTGATAACGGGCATTCTGAAATCGTTTCAAACGGTTATTCTTGCATTAATAATGAAAGCGGAAAACAAGTACTAAAGAATAGCGATCATTGAGATTTCAATATTAACATTTTTTGGCAAACAGGCCACTTGAACTGTTTCCCGTGCCGGAGCAGTTTGTTCGTTAAAATAGGAACCATAAACCGTATTTATTTTCCCGAAATCGGTCATATCCATAATAAAGATTGTGGTTTTCACTATGTTTTCAAATGTCATTCCGGCGGCTTCCAGAACTGCTTTCATATTTTGCATGACTTGTTCCGTTTCGGCTTCGATTGAATCAAGAACTAGCGTTCCAGTTACTGGATTTATTGCAATTTGACCTGATGCATACAGTGTATTTCCTTTTAGTACTGCTTGGTTGTACGGGCCAATTGGTGCAGGAGCATTTTCTGTAAAAATTATCTTTTTCATACGTTCTATTTAATGTAATTCAATTTAATTTAAAAGTCTCTTGGCCTAATTACCGGTTTATAGTACTTCGTTTGTCCCATTTGATGTCGCTGAGCACGCCTGATTTTATTCCAATGAAGAATCCCCAGTTTGCATTATCACCAAATGGAGACCAGTTAAAATCCATTCTCCAGCTTAATAAATCCCTTTCAAAACGAAGCTGGGTAAAGGTAACTCCTTTTTGAACAAAATCGTACCCTGTTGATATTCCTGCTTTCCATTTTGGAGTGATATCAGCATTAGCTGAAATCATTATTGAGTTACCAATGATTTGATTCTCTCTATTATTGTTTCCATAGGTCAAAGAATAGGCAAAGGTCATATCCCACGGTAATTTCGAATTAAAAAACTCAGAAATTTTATCTTCTCCATCATCTTCCTCTTCTTCGTCAAACTGACTTCTTCGGTTGTCTCCTAAGTCCGTATTGGTACCAAAAAGATCATCTCCACGCCCCCCATTTCTTCGACTTTGTTCATTTGTGTCTTTTTCTTTTTTATCATTTCCTTTACTGGAAATAGAGTAATTTAAAGTCATATTAGAACTTGTCATTCTAAAAAGGCTGCCACCGTTGTTAATATTAAAGACATTAATTCGGTTTCCGGAGTTATCAATCGCGTAGGGATCTAACGTTGCGCCAAAATTGACATTCATTTTATTTTGAAAAAGTTGGGTACCTCCACTAACTCGTATCGGCGCAAAAGCTAATGAGTTGACACCATCTGCATCTAAATTATAGCTGGTAGATAGATTTAAGTTATTCAGCAGCATTATTTTTTTAGGTTCAACCTTGGTGCTATCGCTATCAGTGACCTTTGCCTCAAAAGTGTTGCTCAAATCAAATCCTAACGAATTCGAATTATTCAATCCGGGGGCTCCAAAGATCCCACTTTCAAATCTGGAATATTGTTTTGTCATTGTCCCGGTTGCATCGGATGCGTAGGTGTCATAATATTTTTCGAAACTAGGGGTGTATCCATACGAAACAGATGGTCTCATTACGTGCCGAATCGATTTTATCTTTTTGTTTTCACCAAAGTTAAAAGTTCCATAAATAGTGGTTCCTAGACTAGAGGAGAAGGAATAGGTTCTAAAGGCATCAAAGCCATTGACCGTTTTATCGACTACGGCGCTTTGGTCTTGGTCAAAACTTCTTTCAATTGTTTTGGTATACCAAATTTCGTCATAATTTACGGATGTAGACGCACTGAAATATTTAAATAATTTAAAATTGGTGCTTAACGGAATACTGTGTTGGAAACCAATTTTTGCATCCCGGAACATTTGTGGCTTGAAGAATAAAGAATCGGTAGTAACTATGCTGTTTCGGCCATTCAGATTATATTGTAAATTGATGTTCTTGAAAAAACCTTTTTTTATGCCGTCTTTGCCTACAAAAGGATAAATCCGATCCACACTCAGTTGTAGTGTAGGTAGTGTCATATTGATTTCTTCGGTTTGTGTATTTTGCGAGTGGGTTGCTGTCAATGACATTCTAACTTGTGGAATTGAAGTGAATGTTTTTGAATACGACACAGAAGAACTTAAAGTATTGTTTAGATTTGAACCAATATTTATCTGATTGATAGATTGTTGAAAATATTTACTACTTCCAAGATTTACAGAGGCCGAAAAACTAGAATTAGGATTCGATTTAGTGTCTTTGGAATGGGACCATTGGATGTTGTAAATATTTTGTTTTAAGTAATCAGGGTAGCCTCTTTCGCTGGTAATTAAGTTTTCAAATCGAATGTTTAAGTTCCCTCTATAGTTGTATCTTTTGGCATAACTGGATTCAAAACGCAACCCGTAACTACCATTAGTATAATAATCGCCTAATACGGTTAAATCATAATTATCACTCAAGGCAAAATAATACCCTAAATTTTGCAAGGAAAACCCTCGGTTGTTGGAGTCGTTATAGCTCGGTAAAATTAATCCTGAAATGCTGGTTTCTTGGCTCATTGGAAAAAAAGCAAAAGGTAATGCAATTGGAGTAGGAACATTTGCAATAACCATATTGGTCAATCCCGTAACTACTTTTTTGCCTGGAATAAATTTTACTTTGCTGGTTTGAAAATAATATTCAGGATTGTCTACATCTTTTGAAGTAGTAAAACGGGCTCCTTTTAAAAAATAAACAGAATCATTTTCTTTTTTGGTCTGCGTTGCTTTTATTTTGAATTCGCCTTGATCTGATCGTGAGTTCCAAATTAAAGCTTTTTTTGTTTTAAAATTAAATCGGATAGAATCAGGTTCAATAACATTAGTGCCCTGTTTGAAATTTGGAAACTGTGTATATGCTCCTGTAGAATCCTTGATGCGACCGGCATAAACTTCATTTTTTTCATAATTCATTACAATTATACCAGACTTCAATTCAATGTCTTGATAATACAATTCTGCATTATCATACAAAGTAATGAGCTTTTTCTTTTGATCAATTTTTGCATATTGATCGGCTTTGTATTTTACCTTTCCGTCCAGAAATGCTTTTTTAGGCTTTATACTGTCTTTTTGTATTGAATCCTTCTCTTTTGTAATAGTTGTAACAGTAGGAACCTTTTTGATAGTTTCTAAAGTAGTACTATCTATTTGTTTAATAACGGAAATGGCCGTCTTTTTTTTTGATATATCTTGAGAATATAATTTTCCAGACCCTAAGGATAGGAAGATTGATAATAAAACGATATTAAATAAGTTTGTATGCAAAGGTTTAAATGCTATTTTTGTAAAATTATGGCCTGTTTTTTGAGATGTCAAACTTACATATAAATTTTTGTCAAAAATAGTCAAATAAATAAATTTATACCCTTAGTCTTCTAATTAAATTAACTTATAGCTTTATGCACAACACCTATAAAATTAAAATTATAATAACTTTTTTGATGACGGTAGTATCGCTATCAGCCTTTTGTCAATCTAATGTTTTTAAGGTAACACTTGATGCGGGGCATGGCGATCATGATTTTGGTGCTGTATATGAAGGACGAATAGAAAAAAACATAGCTTTGGCTGTCGTTCTAAAAGTTGGTAAGTTATTAGAAGCTACTCCACAAATTGATGTGAATTTTACACGAAAAACAGATGTTTTTATTGACTTAATTGAAAGAGCCAATATTGCTAACAGATTTAATGCTAATATTTTTGTGTCAATTCATTGTAATGCCAACAGAAATACCGCTGCCGATGGCACAGAAACCTACGTGATGGGTTTAAGTAAAATAGCCTCTAACCTAGAAGCGGCTAAAAAAGAGAATTCTGTAATTACTCTAGAAAAAGATTACAAACAAAAATATGAAGGATTTGATCCAAACTCTCCGGAAACTATGATTGGGATGACCTTGATGCAGGAAGAATATTTAGACAACAGTATCTCACTGGCCAGTAAGGTAGAAGATGCTTTTGCAGATTTAGGAAAAAAAATACGTGGAGGAGGAGTTAAACAAGCGCCATTTATGGTGCTTCATAAAGCCTACATGCCACGAGTATTGATAGAAATGGGGTTTATTTCTAATCCGACTGAAGGAAATAGATTGAATTCAGAAGAAGGCCAGAACGAAATTGCCAAAGCCATTGCAGGAGCCATAATCGATTATAAAAAAGAATATTTTGGAAGTGGAGAATCGGAAGCATTTGAAGTAAAGCCTTCGCAAAAAATTATTGAAAAACAAGTTAAGGATACTGCAACGCCTTTAAAATCAAAAACAAACCTTCAAGTTATTGAAACTAAAAAAGCAATCGATAATACTAAAATCTCATTCAAAGTGCAACTTTTGGCTAGTATCAAAAAAGTAGCGCTCCTGCCTAGAAATTTTAAAGGATTAAAAAATATCTCTGTTGCCTATGAAAATAGAGTCTACAAATATATGTATGGAGAAACAACGGATTACGATGAAGCAAGAAAGCAATTAACAGAGGCAAAAGAGAAAGGATATGATACTGCTTTTTTGATCGCTTTTAAAAATGGAGAAAAAGTAAGCATTCAAGAAGCGATTAAATAACAAGTGCTATAGTAGTATTGATTAAAAAAATAAGTTTTATTTCGAAAATAATACGAGCAAATTCGCAATTCTAAAAGAATTTTTGTTGGTCTTGTTGAACTTTTTTTCTCAGACCGATTTATTTTATTTTAATGCGGTCACGGCGGTAAAAACCCAGTAAATTTGCACAATAGTTTTGTTGAAAAGCAAATGCGCTTACGACAATATTAAAGTTAAAAAAACAGATCTAAAAATGCGTACGATGTTCAAGAAGTTCATCGCAAAATAATGTATTAGTAAAACTATAACGGGTTTTATAAAATAGAAAATTTTACGTATCTAATTTCAAAGTGTCTGAAGCGCTTCTACTGTTGGCTGATGACAGGATCATTAGTATTAGCTATAAATCTAAATATCAGATTATTATTTAGCAAAAAAAATCGATATGGTTAAACCTAAAAAGATACGTCCGGACACTTAATTGCATTTAATGTTGGAGAAAAAATAAGTGTGGAATAAGCTCTTAAATAATAACCACAACTTAAAATATTTTACATTAAATTTGTAAAAAATATTTGAATTTTGAAAATAACACGAGAAATTAAAACGGCTATCTTAGTAATTGCCTCTATTTTATTATTTATTTGGGGCTATAGTTTTTTGAAAGGAAGAGATCTTTTCACAAATTATAAAACATTTTATGTAGAATATAAAAGTGTTGAAGGCCTAGCCACATCCTCACCTGTTACCCTGAACGGTTTGGTGGTTGGTAAAGTAAATAGTATTACCATAAATGAAAACACAGGACTATTATTAGTTGAATTGCAATTGAAAACTGATTTTCCTATTTCTAAATCCAGTAGGGCTTCTATTTATGAGCCAGGATTTATTGGAGGAAAACAAATTGCAATTATCCCTAATTTTAAAGATAAAAGCTTGGCACTTGATGGTCAGAAATTGCAAGGCGGAGTGCAATTAGGACTTACTGATAAAGTAGGCGATCAATTAGCACCTCTTCAGGAAAAACTAGAAAAACTATTGTTAAGCACGGATAAATTAATTTCCGGTTTTAATAACGTTCTGGATCAAAAAGGGCAGCAGGATTTAAAACTCACTCTAGCTGAATTGAGCAAAACCATTGAACAATTTCATAAAGTGTCCTTAAATGTCAATACTTTATTAGAAACGAATAAAGCACAAATCAACGGAGTCGTTAGCAATTTTTCTAAAATATCGGGTAATTTTTCTAAAATATCAGATTCCTTGAATAAAGCCGATCTTGGAAAAACGGTAAAAAATCTCAATGCAACTCTAGGAAGAGTTGATGGTATTATGAGTGGTTTAGAATCTGGGAAAGGTTCTATGGGTAAATTGCTAAACGACGAGGCTTTCTACCAAAACATAAAAAACGCCACAAAAGAATTAGAATTATTATTGCAAGATATTAGACTTTATCCCACTCGATATGTCAATATTTCTTTATTTGGAAAGAAAAATAAACCGTATGTAGGTCCTGTAAATGATTCTATATCTAATGAAATAAAATAGCAATTATGAGCTACTTAGACAACATTTTATTTGCCGTTATATTGGTAATTGGTTTTGGTTATTTTTTCAACAGTGTTAAAAAAATCAGACGAAATATCAATCTTGGAACGGATGTAAATCGCTTTGATAATCCAAAAGCGCGCTGGATTAATATGGCCATGATAGCTCTTGGTCAATCAAAAATGGTCAAAAAACCTATCGCTGGAGCATTGCATATTATTGTCTATGTGGGTTTTATAATTATAAATATTGAATTGCTAGAAATTATTATCGACGGACTTTTTGGGACACATCGTGTTTTTGCTTTTTTAGGAACTACGTATGATGTGCTGATTGCTTCTTTCGAAATTTTAGCTTTTTTAGTTTTAGTAGCAGTTTTTGCTTTTTGGAGCAGAAGAAATGCCATCAAATTGAAAAGATTTGTAAGCTCTGATTTAAAAGGCTGGCCAAAAAATGATGCAAACTATATCTTGTATTTTGAGGTGGTTCTTATGACATTATTTTTATTGATGAACGCTTCTGATTTGCATTTACAAAATGTCCCCGGAGGTTTTTCTCATTTTATAAAAGCCGGTTGGTTTCCGATCAGTCAATTTATTGAACCTATCTTTAACGGAATGTCAAATGAATTGGTAATGTTGCTGTCAGAGATATTCTGGTGGGTGCATATTGTGGGTATCTTAATTTTTATGAATTATTTGTATTTTTCAAAACATTTACATATTCTCTTAGCATTCCCAAATACGTATTTTGCAAATCTAAATCCGCAAGGACAATTTGACAATTTAGAATCCGTTACTAAAGAAGTGAAGTTAATGATGGATCCTAATGCTGATCCTTTTGCGGCAGCACCAGTGGATGACAACGCAGTTCCAAGTAAATTTGGTGCCAGCGATATTCAGGACTTAAACTGGGTTCAATTATTGAATGCGTATACCTGTACGGAATGTGGTCGTTGTACGTCATCTTGTCCAGCGAATATTACAGGAAAAAAATTGTCTCCACGTAAAATCATGATGGATACCAGGGATCGAATGGAAGAAGTAGGAAGAAATATTGATGCCAATAAAGGTGTTTTTATTCCGGACAACAAAACATTATTAAACGATTACATCACACCAGAAGAGCTTTGGGCATGCACTTCTTGTAATGCGTGCGTGGAAGAATGTCCTGTAAACATTAGCCCGCTTTCAATTATTATGGATATGCGTCGCTATTTAGTAATGGAACAAAGTGCGGCACCAATGCCAATAAACGCCATGATGACTAATATAGAGAATAACGGTGCGCCATGGCAATACAATCAGCAAGACCGATTGAATTGGAAAAACGAATAGGTGTTAAATCGCGTCACTGTTTAATTGGTTATTTGTTTAACGAATAACCGATTTACAAATGAAGATTTTGTCATTAACCAAATAAGCAATTAACCGAATCAACAAGATAGTATGTCAGAGAATTTAATAGTGCCTACCATGGCCGAAATGTTAGCTCAAGGGAAACAACCAGAAGTTTTATTTTGGGTGGGTTGTGCAGGAAGTTTTGACGATAGAGCGAAGAAAATAACGAAGGCTTTTGTTCGGATTTTAAATCGGGCTAATGTTCCTTTTGCCGTTTTAGGTACTGAAGAAAGCTGTACAGGTGATCCTGCCAAAAGAGCTGGTAATGAGTTTTTGTTTCAAATGCAGGCCATGATGAATATTGAGGTTTTGAATGCATACGAAGCTAAAAAAATTGTTACCGCTTGTCCACATTGTTTCAATACACTAAAAAATGAATATCCGGAATTAGGCGGAAAATATGAAGTGGTTCACCACACGGAGTTTTTGAAATCCTTGTTAGATGACGGAAGGCTGACCATTGAAGGTGGACAATTCAAGGGTAAACGAATTACTTTTCACGATCCATGCTATTTAGGCAGAGCTAATAATGTGTATGAAGCACCAAGAGAATTGATTCTTAAATTGGATGCTGAATTAGTTGAAATGAAGCGTTCTAAAGCTAACGGTTTATGTTGCGGTGCAGGTGGAGCCCAAATGTTTAAAGATGCTGAACCTGGAAATAAGGAAGTCAATATCGAAAGAACCGAGGAGGCATTAGAAACAAAACCAGAAATTATTGCCGCAGGCTGTCCTTTTTGTAATACCATGATGACTGACGGTATTAAAAATAAAGAAAAAGAAGGCGAAGTAAAAGTGATGGATATTGCGGAACTAATTGCTAATGCGCAGGATCTTTAGTATTCAGTGTTTTAGGAATCAGCAATGCTCTATAATTTATTACACCTAACTTCATAAATCTACAATCTAAAATCACAAATCTAAAATCGTATGTACGTTCCATTTGAAAATTTACCCGAAGAATCTAAAATCTGGATTTATCAATCAAACAGAAAATTTTCGGATTCCGAATTTTCTGAAATAGAAAGCGCCTTGCAATCTTTTCTGGAAGGTTGGGCTGCGCATGGTACTAGTCTAGAATCCTCGTACCAATTAAAATACAACCGGTTTATCATTATTGCCGTAAATCAGGATGTACAAGCTGCAACAGGATGCTCTATAGATTCCTCTGTAGAATTTATTCAAAATTTAGAACAAAAATATACCGTAGATTTATTGGATAAAATGAACGTTACCTTCAAACTTGGAGAACATATAGCACACAAGCCGTTGATTGATTTCAAGAAAATGGTAAAAGATAAAGCGGTTACTGAAAATACCATCGTTTTCAATAATTTAGTTAATAATATAGAAGAATACAATGAATCCTGGGAAGTTCCTGCCATTGATAGCTGGCACAGTCGTTTTTTTTAAACAAAATAGTCAGATGAAAAAGATAAGCATCAGAAATAGTTTTTTTTATGTTTTATTTCTTTTTATTGCTGTTGGTTGTGTTGGTACAAAAACAAATAAGAATAAAGTAATTGTAACCAACATTCCGTCCAAAATTGAAAATTTAGACAGTATTGCTTTAAGTAATACGCCCACACTTTTTAAGTTGTCTCCTCAAGGCAACAAATGGGTTGATAGTGTTTACAGCGCAATGACTTTAGAGGAAAAATTTGGACAATTGTTTATGGTTGCCGCTTATTCCAATAAAGATTCGGCGCATATTAAAGCTATTGATACACTCATAACAGATCATAAAATTGGAGGATTAATTTTCTTTCAAGGTGGGCCTGTTCGTCAGGCAAAATTAACCAACCGTTTTCAATCCAAGTCAAAAACTCCATTGTTTATTGGTAGTGATGCGGAATGGGGTTTGGGTATGAGATTGGACTCTACCTACAGTTATCCCTGGAATATGACTCTTGGAGCCATCCAAGACATGAAATTATTGGAGAAAGTAGGTGTTCAAATAGGACAACAAAGCAAGCGATTGGGATTGCAATTTAACTTTGCTCCAATTCTTGACATCAACTCCAATCCTAAAAATCCTATCATAGGTTTTCGTTCTTTTGGTGAAGATAAATTCAAGGTTACAGCACATGCTATTGCTTTGATGAAAGGGGTGCAAAGTCAAGGCATATTTTCAACAGGAAAGCATTTTCCGGGACATGGCGATACGGATACGGATTCTCATAAAAAATTACCGACCATAAATTCCTCAAAAGAACAATTACAAGACTTAGCGTTTTATCCTTACAAAAAAATGTTTCATGAAGGACTTTCGTCCGTTATGGTAGCCCATTTAGACGTTCCCAGCATAGAACCAAGACCTGATTTTCCTTCCTCAATTTCCTATAATGTGGTTACTGATATTCTTCAGAAAGAATTGGGTTTCAAAGGACTTATTTTTACAGATGCTTTGAATATGAAAAGTGTAAGCGAATTTAAATTACCCAGTGAAATCAATTTTGAAGCTTTTATAGCCGGTAATGACGTGCTGCTGTTTCCTGAAAATGTTCCTGCTGCTATTGAGAAATTTAAATTTGCGTATTCTATAAATTTATTTACGGAGGAACGATTGGCTTTTTCCGTAAAAAAAATTCTGAAATTCAAGTACAAAGCGAATTTGAATAATTTTAAACCAATTGCCACTGAAAATTTATACACCGATTTGAATTCAGTTGAAAATGAAGCTTTACACTATGAGTTGTATGAAAATGCAATTACCGTTCTAAAAAACACGGCTGCTGTTTTGCCGATTAAAAATTTGGACAAACAAAAAATCGCTTATGTAAAAATGGGAGATGACAACAATGATGTTTTTGTTTCAACTTTAAAAAAATACACTGAAGTAACTGTGATTTCAGATGTGAATTTGGATAGTCTTCAAGTGAAATTACACCCTTTTACAACCGTAATCATTGGTTATCACAAATCAGATGTTGCTTTTAGTAATCATGATCTAAGATTGGATGAGTTGGCAAAAATTAAATTTATAGCCCAAAATAATACTGTAATTCTGGATGTTTTTGCAAAACCATACGCTTTATTACCAATTATAAATTTTGAAGATATTGAAGGTTTAGTTGTTTCTTATCAAAATAGTGCAGTTTCACAGGTCGTTTCGGCAGAACTAATTTTTGGGGCTATTGAGGCCAAAGGGAAATTACCGGTTTCTATCAATACTAGTTTTAATGTAAATGATGGTTTGCCAACAGAAAAATTGAATCGGCTGGGATTCACAACGCCAGAAAATGTTGGGATGAATTCAACGATTTTATCAAAAATTGACAGTATTGCTACTAAAGCAATTGACGCTAAAATGACTCCTGGAATTCAGGTATTGGTAGCCAGAAAAGGAAAAGTTATTTATCAAAAATCATTCGGTCATCATACGTATGATAGAACGATTAAAGTGCAAGACTCCGATATTTATGATGTTGCCTCATTAACGAAAATTATAGCTACATTGCCTAATGTGATGCAGCAATACGATCAGCAAAAAATAAATTTGGAAACACCATTAGGATCAATGTCTCCTATTTTTAAAGATTCCAATAAGGCAAATATTAATTTCAAGGATTTATTGTCTCATTATGCAGGTTTAGCAGCAGGAATACCATTTTACAAGGCTACAATGAATAAATCGCAATCTCCTTCTGATGTTTATTTTAGAAAAATTGCTGAAGAGCAGTTTTCGAAAAAACTAGGAGACAGTCTTTTTATACGAAATGATTTTAGTGACACAATTATGAAAATGATTGTTGAGAGTAAACTGTCATTAAAAAAAGAATACAAATACAGTGATCTTACTTTTATGATTCTGAAGGATTATTTAGAAAAGACAACGGGTAAACCATTAGATGTTTTAATTCAAGAAAATTTCTATCGTTCACTCGGGATGAACAATTCAAGTTTCAATCCATTGACTAAATTTGATAAAAACAGAATTCCGCCAACGGAAACAGATACCTATTTCCGTCGTCAACTTTTACAAGGGTATGTCAATGATTTGTCCGCTGCTTTAGAAGGTGGGGTTTCAGGTCACGCAGGTGTTTTTTCGAATGCTATGGATGTGGCTAAAATAATGGAACTTTATTTACAAAAAGGAAATTATGGAAACCGGCAATATTTTTCTGAAAAAACATTTGATGATTTCAATACGTGCTATTTTTGTGCCGCCGGAAATAGGAGAGGAGTGGGCTTTGATAAACCACAATTAGGTGCTGTAGGACCTACGTGCGGTTGTGCTTCAATGACGAGTTTTGGTCACACTGGTTATACAGGTACAATGGCTTGGGCTGATCCTGAAACGCAAATTGTTTATGTGTTTTTATCTAATAGAACTTTCCCAATTGCAAGTGAAAATAGATTATCGAAAGAAAATATTCGGGAAGATATCCAAAGGGTAATTTATGAAGCGATTATTGATTAAGATTCTAAATGAGTTTAGCGTATTTAGGTTTTTAATAAATAGAAGCCGAGACCTTTCTGAACAATAATTTGTAATTTTAAAATCTCAAATAGATTGTAATTATGACCCATAAACATAAAACTAGTCACCAAACGGATTGCTGCTCATTAGAAAAAAATAAAACAATTAATATAGAAACCCGATGTTGTTCGTCAGATAATGATACTGAAAATGATACTGGACATGACCATGATCACGATCATTCTAACGGAAATGAAAGCACCCTCAGAATGTTTTTACCATCTATAATTAGTTTTATAGGATTGCTGATTGCTTTATTGTTTGATAATTACTTTCCTCAATCTTGGTTTAATGGTTGGTTTCGAATCGTTTGGTATGTTGCAGCTTACATTCCGGTAGGGCTTCCAGTTTTGAAAGAAGCTTACGCTAGCATTGGTAAAGGAGCTATTTTTTCTGAATTTTTTCTAATGGGAATAGCTACATTAGGTGCGTTTGGAATTGGTCAATATGCCGAAGGAGTGGCTGTCATGTTATTTTACTCCATTGGTGAATTATTCCAAATGCTCGCCGTTAAAAGAGCAAAATTAAATATAAAATTATTACTGGATCAAAGACCTGATGTTGCAAACGTTGTAATGGGACAAAATGTGATTGCAATTAAAGCGTCGGAAGTGACTATTGGAGCTGTCATAGAATTAAAACCCGGAGAAAAATTAGCATTAGATGGAATGTTGCTTTCGGATTATGCCACTTTCAATACTGCTGCATTAACAGGCGAAAGCAAACCGGATTCTAAGTCAAAAGGAGATACAATTCTTGCCGGAATGATCAATGGCACTTCTATTGCTCAAGTAGAAGTGACTACTGCATTTACGGACAGCAAATTATCTAAAATCCTCCAGATGGCGCAGGATGCCACTGCTAAAAAAGCACCAACAGAATTATTTATTAGGAAGTTTGCTAAAATATACACGCCAATAATAGTGTATCTCGCTATTGCTATATGTGTAGTGCCAATCTTATTTGCAGAAACGTATATATTTAAGGAATGGCTTTACAGAGCCTTACTGTTCTTGGTGGTTTCCTGTCCGTGTGCCTTGGTGATTTCCATTCCGTTAGGGTATTTTGGCGGAATTGGCGCCGCAAGTAAAAACGGAATATTGTTTAAAGGATCTACATTTCTGGATACTATGGCAGCTATTCAGGTAGTGGTGATGGATAAAACAGGGACTTTAACCAAAGGCGTTTTTAAAGTTCAGAAAGTAGTGTCGATAGGAATTCTGGAGTCTGATTTAGTTAACTATACTGCAGCAATTGAAGCTAAATCGACGCATCCGGTTGGTTCCGCAATAGTAGAATTTGCCAAAAATCCTAAAAATGAAATTGTTGTTTCTAATTTCACTGAGATTCCAGGCCTTGGCTTGCAATGTGTTGTAGATGGAAATGAAATCTTGGTGGGAAGTCCTAAACTGATGAAAAAATTCCATATTGATTATGACACGGATCTTGATGCTATTCCGTACACTATTGTTGTAGTTGCCATCAATCAAAAATATACAGGTTATTTTCTTGTTGCCGATGAAATAAAAGAAGATGCAAAAGCGGCTATTGAAAGTTTACATAAAATAAACATCAAAACAATATTGCTTTCTGGTGACAATCAAGCGGTAGTTTTGGCTGTAGCCAAAGAATTAAATATTGATGAAGCTTACGGAAATTTGCTGCCGGAAGATAAAGTCAATAAAGTAAGCGCACTTTTAAACCAAAAATTAAAAGTTGCATTTGTTGGAGACGGAGTAAATGATGCTCCAGTCATTGCTCTGGCAGATGCGGGAATTGCTATGGGTGGTTTAGGAAGCGATGCTACTATTGAAACGGCTGATATTGTCATTCAAAATGACCAGCCCACTAAGATTTTTACCGCTATCATCATTGGAAAAAAAACAAAACAAATCGTTTGGCAAAATATTGGATTGGCTTTTTCCGTAAAACTAATAGTTCTCATTCTGGGAGCTGCTGGACTTGCCTCTATGTGGGAGGCGGTTTTTGCAGATGTGGGGGTGGCCTTATTGGCGATTTTAAATGCCGTTCGAATTCAGCGAATGAAATTTTAAATTTGTATTGCATTTAACTTAAAATTCCATAAAACACATTCCTATTTTTCTTAATTTCGTTTCATTAAATTACATACATGAAAATTGCAATAGTTTGTTATCCTACCTTTGGAGGTAGTGGTGTTGTCGCTACAGAATTAGGACTGGAATTGGCTCGTCGCGGGCATGAAATACATTTCATAACTTACAGTCAGCCCGTACGTTTGGCACTTTTAAGTCCAAATGTGCATTACCACGAAGTAAATGTGCCTGAATATCCATTGTTTCATTACCAACCGTATGAATTGGCCTTATCGAGCAAATTAGTCGATATGGTAAAATTATATAAAATAGAATTGCTTCATGTACATTATGCTATTCCTCATGCCTATGCGGGCTATATGGCAAAACAAATGCTGAAAGACGAAGGCATTGATATTCCAATGGTGACAACATTACACGGAACAGACATCACCTTGGTAGGGAATCATCCGTTTTATAAGCCAGCAGTCACTTTTAGTATCAATAAATCAGATTTTGTTACCTCAGTATCCCAAAGTTTAAAAGACGACACGCTTAAATTATTCAATATAAAAAATGAAATTGAGGTTATTCCTAATTTTATTGAATTAAATAAAAATACAAATGACCTGAACAATCCTTGTCAACGTTCAGTCATGGCCAAGGAAAATGAACGAATTATAACGCACATCAGTAATTTTAGAAAAGTAAAACGAATTCCGGATGTCATTAAAATTTTCTATAATATTCAAAAAGAGATTCCGGCTAAATTGATGATGGTTGGTGATGGCCCTGAAAAAGAAAAAGCAGAATATTTATGTCAGGAATTGGGTATACTAGACAAGGTAATCTTTTTTGGTAACAGCAACGAAATTGATAAGATTTTGTGCTTAACTGACTTGTTTTTACTCCCATCTGAAACAGAAAGTTTTGGTTTGGCAGCCCTTGAAGCTATGGCGTGTAAAGTTCCTGTTATCTCTAGTAATTCAGGCGGTTTACCCGAAGTTAATTTTGAAGGCATTTCCGGCTATTTAAGTGATGTAGGAAATACAGAGGAAATGGCTCAAAACGCATTGAAAATTCTAAAAGATGATTTGACGCTTGCTAAATTTAAAGAAAACGCATTAGCTGTTGCCAAACAATTTGACATAAAAAATATTTTGCCCCTTTACGAAGAGTTATATCAAAAAGCCATTAATAAATACTTATAGACACACAGGAATTATTTTTGAAATTATTAAATGTAAAAACATAAAAATGAAAAAAGTAATGCTGTCGTTCCTTGCTATAACTGTCGTTTCCTGCGGTAGCGTTTCTTTAAAAAGTACAGATGCCACTACAGCGCTATATGAAGTTTTGACTCAGCAAACTAATGGTGGAGCTAGTATCCGTTTTTTTGAGATTCTTTCTGAACCAAGGGAAATTAAAATGCTGCAGAATGATGAAAACTTAAAAAATAAGATTAATGCTAATGATATTCTGAATGCTAATTTTGTTGTTTTGAATATGGGAGAGAAAACCACTGGCGGATATGCCATAGGAATTGATAAGGTAATTGAAACGGATAAAAATATAATTATAACAGTTCAAGAAACAAATCCTGAGCCGGGTAGTATGGTGACACAAGCCTTTACGACTCCTTTTTGTGTTGTGAAAATAAATTCCAAGAAAGAGATTCTTTTAAAATAAAAAATGCCACTATTTCTAGTAGCATTTTTTTATTCTTTTTAAAATATTAGAATTGGTATTTAAGAGCTAAAGCTACATCAGAACCGTAATTGTTTCTGTAATAGTCGCTACCACCAAACTCTGGTCTGAAATCTAAAGAGATTAACAAAGGAATATCAAAATTATATTCGATACCTATATCTCCGGCAACAAATGCGAAAGCGCCATTATTATAATTTATATCATTATTATAATAATCTCTATTGTAAGTTCCTACACCACCACCAACACCTGCATACCAGTTGAATCCGCCATCAATATTCCATACCCATTGGTACAAAGCAGTTAATTTAAGCGCATTGTCATCATAATTATCGTTTCTATAATTATTTCTGTTTCTCCAACCTAAGTCTAATTCTAAACGATTGTTATCGCCTAAACCTCTTTGGTAGGTTATTTCAGTACCAAAACCACCACTGTCACCAAAACGAAGGCCGAGTGCATTTTTTGAAATCTCTTGTGCTTGTGAGGTGAATGCTAATCCAATTAGCATTATAACCGATAAAATAATTTTTTTCATAAGTAAATTTTTATAAATACAAAGATATTACTAACTTTGAGATTAAATTTACAAAATTAATTGTAAATGTTTCATAATTCACACTTTTGATATAAAACCACCATTAATCTAAAATAGTTTTTTTAAAGAAAATAGCAGGTGTAACATACTGAGTACTGATTAAATCCTCCATCTCAAAAAGATTTTCATCTTCAGCATAATTAGTTTCTGAGTAGTGAAATAATTTCCAACGTTTTTTATTGTATTCCAATGCGGTTAAATTCTCCACCCAATCCCCGGAATTCAAATACAAAGTAGCTCCGTTTTTATTCTCTTTTTTGATTATTTTTGGCTCGTGAATATGACCGCAAATTACATAATCGTAGTTGTTTTCGATGGCGAGTTCCGTGGCTGTTTTTTCAAAATCCGAAATGTGCTTTACTGCCTTTTTTACACCAGCCTTTATTTGTTTAGAAAAAGAGTAGGGCTCTTTCCCTATTTTTGATAAGCACCAATTTACAAATCGATTCAAAAGTATCAGATAATCATATCCTAAACCGCCTAATTTTGCAATCCATTTTGAGTGTTGTACGGAAGCATCAAAGACATCACCGTGAAATATCCAGGCTTTTTTGTTATCAAGATCCAAGACTAACTTGTCCACCAATGCAAAATTACCCATACTCATATCGCTAAACTTTCGGAGCATTTCATCATGATTTCCAGTAATATAATAGACTTTTGTTCCCTTTGAAGCAAAACTGATGATTTTTTGGATAACCTTTAAATGCGCTTTGGGAAAATAGGATTTTCTAAATTGCCATACATCAATAATATCTCCATTTAAGACTAAAATTTTAGGTTTAATTGCAGATAAATAATTATAAAGTTCTTTAGCATGACTTCCATAAGTCCCCAGATGTACATCAGAAATCACCACTAACTCGACTTTTCTTTTTTTCAAGGTGTTTGAATTTGAATTTTATCAAATTAATGGAATTCTACTGAATTGAAATGCGATTAAAGGTTAATAAATAGTTTTCAATATTAATTTAAAGTCAATAAATAGATATTGCTATTCAAAAGTTTAGTGGTTAAAATTTTGAACTTTAAACTAAAATACTACTTTTGTTCAAAACTAATCAGTATGGCAGGAAATAGCTACGGAACACTATTTAGAATAACAACTTTTGGAGAATCTCACGGTGACGCTTTAGGAGGGATAATAGACGGTTGTCCTCCCGGAATAACAATAGATTTAGAAGCAATTCAATTTGAAATGTCCCGCAGAAAGCCAGGCCAATCAGCAATAGTTACTCAACGCAAAGAACCGGATGACGTTCAATTTCTTTCCGGAATCTTTGAAGGTAAAACCACCGGTACACCCATAGGTTTTATTATTCCTAATACCAATCAAAAATCAGATGATTATTCTCATATAAAAGACAATTACAGACCCAGTCATGCGGATTATGTGTATGAAAAAAAATATGGGGTTAGGGATTATCGTGGCGGTGGACGCAGTTCTGCGCGGGAAACTGCCAGTAGAGTTGTGGCGGGAGCTGTAGCAAAACAAATGTTGCCAGACATAAAAATTAATGCATACGTTTCTTCTGTAGGACCTATTTTTTTAGACAAACCCTACCAAGATTTAGATTTTTCGAAAACCGAAAATAATCCGGTTCGTTGCCCAGATGAACAGGCAGCGGTAATCATGGAAGAATATATTCGTGATATCCGAAAACAAGGGGATACTGTGGGCGGAACCGTAACCTGTGTGATTCAAAATGTACCTATTGGTTTAGGAGAACCCGTTTTTGATAAGCTTCACGCAGAACTTGGCAAAGCCATGCTTTCTATTAATGCCGTAAAAGGATTTGAATTTGGAAGTGGTTTTGAAGGCGCTAAGATGAAAGGAAGTGCGCATAATGATTTATACAATGCTGACGGAACGACAAAAACCAATCTTTCAGGTGGAATTCAAGGAGGAATCAGTAACGGAATGGATATTTATTTTCGCGTGGCTTTCAAACCTGTGGCCACCATTATGCAAAAACAAGAATCACTGGACAATAAAGGCAATATTACAGAAATGACTGGAAAAGGGCGTCATGATCCTTGTGTAGTACCGCGTGCTGTGCCTATTGTTGAGGCAATGGCAGCCATTGTATTAGCTGATTTTTATTTGATAAATAAAACATATCAGTAGTAATTGTTGATACTTTTTATGTTTTTTACAATACCATTTTTTACCTGACTGCGAGCAAAAAATTATTTTTTATAATCAGGGTAGATCCTACAATCTAATAACCAATTTAATGAATATGAATACAACTAAAAAGCCGTCCTTTTTTTCAGGATTAACAGGGCAAATATTAATAGCTATGGTTTTGGGTGCTATTTTAGGCATTATCATTCATAATTCTATTTCACCGGAAGCAGCTCAAAATTTTAGTAACAAAATCAAAATTCTGGCTACTATTTTTATTCGACTGGTTCAAATGATTATTTCGCCATTGGTATTTACGACGTTGGTGGTAGGAATTGCGAAACTTGGGGATATCAAAGCGGTGGGGAGAATTGGAGGAAAAGCGATGGGATGGTTTTTTACAGCTTCATTTATCTCTTTGTTATTGGGGATGTTTTTTGTAAACATACTAGAACCGGGAGTTGGCCTTAATTTATCAAATGTTGATATGGGATCAGTTTCAGAAGTCACAGCGAAAACACAAAACATATCTTTTGAAAACTTTATTGAGCATATAGTACCTAAAAGTATTTTTGAAGCAATGGCTACTAATGAAATTTTACAAATTGTAATATTTTCGATTTTCTTTGGTCTGGCAGCGGCTGCATTAGGTGATTATGTGAAGCCAGTGACAAATGCTTTGGATAAAATATCTCATATTGTTCTGAAAATGGTAAACTACGTTATGAAGTTTGCCCCAATAGGAGTATTTGGTGCTATAGCAGGTGTATTTGCGGTTAGAGATTTTCAGGAATTGGCAATTACCTATTTCAAGTTCTTTGGTTCTTTCTTAATTGGAATTTCCTCACTTTGGGTCGTGTTGATTGTTGTGGGGTATGTATTTCTAAAAAGCAGAATGACCGTTTTGCTAAAAAGAATTGTAAGTCCATTAATAATTGCTTTTGGAACAACCAGCAGTGAAGCTGTTTTTCCAAAATTGACCGAAGAATTAGAACGTTTTGGAGTCAAGGACAGAATTGTTTCTTTCATGTTGCCGCTCGGGTATTCTTTTAACTTGGATGGAAGTATGATGTACATGACTTTTGCCAGTATTTTTATTGCGCAAGCCTACGGAATTGATTTGGATTTGGGTACGCAAATGACCATGCTTTTAGTTTTGATGCTTACCAGTAAAGGAATTGCAGGAGTACCAAGAGCGAGTTTAGTGGTTGTTGCTGCAACTTGTGGTATGTTTGACATTCCAATCGAAGGAATTGCTTTAATTTTGCCTATTGACCATTTTTGTGATATGTTTCGTAGCGCAACCAATGTGTTAGGAAATGCTTTAGCAACATCGGTAGTTGGAAGCTGGGAAAAAGACGAGGATTCCGAACCGGTTTCATTAGACTAAATAATAAAAAACTCCTCAAATAATGAGGAGTTTTTTTTGTAAAATATCAGTTTGTCTGATTCAAATGAATTTAAAATTATGAAAAAACTTGCTTTACATTGGAAAATTCTTTTAGGAATGATTCTAGGACTCCTTTTTGGATTAGTAATGAAAAACTTAGAACAAAAAGGAATCGTAATTGACTGGATAAAACCTTTTGGAACTATTTTTATAAACTTACTCAAAATGATTGCTGTTCCCTTAATTGTGGTTTCATTGATTGTTGGATTAGCAGATTTAAAAGATATTTCTAAACTTTCTAAATTAGGGGGAAGGACAGTCTTTTTTTACTTATGTTCCACAGTTATAGCAGTCATTATTGGATTGTTGTTAGCCAATTTAATTAAGCCCGGAACTTACATTAACGAAGAATCCAGAATAAGCTTACTTGAAAATTTTTCGGTTGATGCTTCTCAAAAAATTGAATTGGCGGTAAAAGCTAAAAATAGTGGGCCACTGCAACCTTTAATAGATATTGTGCCAGATAATTTTTTTAAAGCTTTAAGTGATAATGGAAGTATGTTGCAAGTCATTTTTTTTGTTATTTTAGTTGGGATCGGTCTGATTTTAATTGAAGAAAAAAAATCAAAACCTGTCGTTGATTTCTTTAAGGGATTGAATGATGTAATTCTGAAAATTATTGACATTATCATGCTTTTTTCACCAGTTGGTGTTTTCGCACTGATGGCCGCACTGATGGTCGAAATTCCAGATTTTTCAACATTAGGAGCGCTGGGAATCTATGGATTAACAGTTTTGCTTGGCTTGTTTTTGATGATGTTTGTATTTTATCCAAGCTTATTAATGATTTTTGCAAAAGTAAATCCAATACAGTTTTTTAACGCCATTGCGCCTGCCCAATTATTGGCTTTTTCAACAAGTTCAAGTGCAGCTGCACTGCCCGTTACCATGGAATGTGTTACCGAGCGTTTAGGAGTTGATGAAGAGGTTTCCAGTTTTGTTTTGCCTCTGGGAGCAACAGTAAACATGGATGGAACTAGCTTGTATCAAGCAGTAGCTGCGATATTTATAGCTCAAGCAATGCTTCCGGAAGCTTTAGACCTCAGTACACAATTGATGATAGTTGTGACGGCAACACTAGCTTCTATAGGATCAGCAGCGGTTCCTAGTGCCGGAATGGTGATGCTTGTTATTGTTCTTGGTCAAGCTGGGATTCCAGAAGCTGGTCTAGCGCTTATTTTTGCTATTGACAGACCTTTGGATATGTGCAGAACGGTAGTCAATGTGACAAGTGATGCAACGGTAGCAACTATTGTTGCTAAATCTGTCGGAAAATTAAACAAACCAAAAAAAATTACTTTATAACTATTAGTTCCTTGTACAGCATGAAGTGGATTTAATATATTTGAAATTCATCAGACTTCAAAATAGTTCACTTTTAACACTTAATTGATTAAAATAAATTATTATTTATTGGCGTATAAATTTATATTTGATTAAATTTAGTCACTTATGAATCAGGTGTATATTGTGTTGTTAATAGTGTTTGTAGTTAACTTTTTCAGTGAAGATGTACTTGCATAAACGTAAACGGCATCAAATAATGAGATCGTAAAATTAACGGATCAAACTTCACAATACCTAAAGAATGCTAATTTCGAAAAATCCTTGAAAATTTCGAAAATTGCCTTGTACAAAGTCATTACTCAAAAGGATAAATTTTCCCTAGTAATTTCTTCAGTATATGACAAAAACAGATAGTATTAAAATTCAATAAGATAAAGGTCGTTTAGTTTAAATAATATTTTTATTAAAACGCTTAAAAAAACATGTTAACAATAAATCACTTTTTAACGACAGTTAAAAAGTGATTTATTACAGATGTAAGTCAGTATAACAAATTTAATACCAGCGTTTTTTATTTTGTTTGGAAACCTCTGATTTTCTTGATTTATGAGCTCCACCACTGCGGTTTGAGTTCTTTTGAGTTCCGGCGGGAGCGGTTTCAGGACTTCCTGAATGCCAACCGTATGGGTGATCACTTACGGTCTTTACATCTACTTTTATTAATTTCTGAATGTCTTTCCAATATTGGTGCTCATCTTTGCTACAAAAAGAAATTGCAACACCTTCATTTCCGGCACGACCGGTTCTGCCAATTCGGTGTACATACGTTTCGGGAATATTGGGTAAATCAAAATTAATGACAAATGGTAATTGATCAATATCAATTCCTCTGGCTGCAATATCAGTAGCCACTAAAACATTCACTTCTTTATTCTTGAATCCTTCTAAAACGCGTTGTCTGGCATTTTGAGACTTGTCACCATGAATCGCTTCGGCAGCAATATCGTGTTTGCGCAATGCTTTTACAACGTTGTCAGCTCCGTGTTTTGTTCTTGAAAAAACCAAAACATTAGACAGTTTTTCGTTTTTAATTAAATGATACAGCAAATTTCTTTTTTCTGCTTTTTCAACAAAATATACGCGTTGTTCTACGTTTTCAGCTGTAGAAGAAACAGGAGATACGGTAACTGTTGCAGGATCTTTCAGAAACATTTCGGCTAATTCTCTTATGGCCATTGGCATTGTAGCCGAGAAAAATAAGGTTTGTCTGTTATTAGGGGTCAGTTTTACAATTTTTTTGACATCATTTACAAATCCCATATCCAGCATCTGGTCCGCTTCGTCAAGGACTAAAGTATGCAAATGGTCTAAATCGATGAAACCTTGTTTGACTAAGTCTAGCAAACGTCCTGGAGTAGCAATCAGGATATCAATTCCTTTTTTTAGCATTTCTACCTGTGGCACTTGAGAAACGCCGCCAAAAATAGTAAGTTGCACTAAGTTTGTGTATTTTCCATATTGGTCAAAATTTTGTCCAATTTGAACGGCCAATTCTCGGGTTGGGGTGATGACTAAAGCACGGATTGGACTTGCTTTTTTAGAGGACCCTACTATTCTATGCAATTGATGAATAATAGGAATGGCAAATGCGGCCGTTTTTCCGGTACCGGTTTGGGCACAACCAATCATATCTCTACCTGATAATACGATTGGAATGGCTTGTTCTTGTATTGGAGTTGCTTCTAAATAGCCTTGTTCAAATACGGCTTTTTGTATACTTTTTGAAAGTGATAAATCTTCGAATAACATATTTTAAATATTAAATATCATGTATTAAGTACATAGATAGTGCTGCAAAGGTAGTGTTATTTATCGATTAGGTTAATAGGTATTCGTTTAAGCAATTTATCATTTAACCAGTTAGACAATCTGCTGGTTCGATTTAATAAAATCAGTCACCAGATAGCCTATCAGTTTACCTATTAAATGATTGTTTTTTTCTTCGCCTAAATCCGGTGCGCCTTCACAAATGTGTAAATAGGCAGCATTTTTATTTTTGGCAAAATAGTATATAAATTGCCGAAGTTGCTCCACAGAGTATCCACTCATAGTCATGGCACTACAGGCAATATTAGGAATCGCATCCAAGTCGATCTCTATTCCAAAAAAATCGTCATTTATAAATTCCGAAGCGAGCGCCATTTCCTGATCAAAGTTTTTTTCTCTTCTAATACTTACACTATCATAGGTGTTAAAACGAACTCGATCCTCTATTTTCTTAATGATATCCAACACACTTTTTGAAGTGTAGTTTTCATGTAGTCCAAAAATAAAATATTTTTTCAAAAAACCTTCTTCATAAGCATACGAAAAACCATTGCCACTGTGACGTCCTTCTATAATCCTAAAATCAGAATGCGCATCAAAATTGATTGCATTAATAGGTTTGCCTTTGGCGAGTGCAGTTCCTTTTATATTTCCGTATGAATTATTGTGTCCGCCACCAATGATTATTGGAGTTTTACCTGATTTTATAATGTTAAAAATGATATGAGAGACATCTTTGTCTATTTTTTCAACTAATTGGCTTAATTTAAACCGATCATCAATATCATTAAAATCAAGGTGTTCTACTTCCTGCATTTTGTCACTTACGTCTAATTGCCCTAAAATAATTAACTGACTTCCTTTACAAAAACGATTGTGCTGAATATTAGCAATACTTTTTATGGCACTGTCCCAAGCTGAAGCCGCCCCCGGTCGGCCAAAATTAGCTCTTATTCCAATGTCTTCGGGAATACCAAATAATACATATTTAGCCTCACAGGTTGTTAGAAAATCAATTGAATCAACATCTTTTGGGATGGTTATCATTTTTTCTCCAAACTTTATCTCGCCACTTCTGTGGTTCGTAATTTTTGCAAGATCATGAATTGTAAAGCGTATAATTTTTTCCATTAAAAAAAATATTTTTTCCCAAAAATAATATAAATGTATCAACTTGCGTTATTCATTAGTTATATATTGTTAAATTTGTAAAAATTAAATTAATTAAAAGATGGAAAATCAAAAAAGCAGTTCAAGTCTTAAGGCGGTTATAGCAGTGTTGGCTATTTTATTAGTGGGGAGTTTGGTTTACATTTTTAAAATGACTTCCGACGCAGATACCGTTAAAACAGAATTGAAAACTACATTGACCGAAAAAGAATCGGTTATGAAAGATTTGCAGGAATTAAAATCAACGTATGATGCCGCAATTGCTGAAAACACATCCATGTCTGATGAGTTAATTCAAGAAAGAGATAAAGTAGTAAACTTGATGAATGATTTGAGTAAATCCAAAGGGGATGTAGCTTCATTATCTAAATACAGAACTCAATTCAATGCTTTGCAGGGAAATATGAAAGTTTTAATGGCTGAAAATGAAGGGTTGAAAAAAGAAAACACAACCTTAACTACACAACGGGACAGTACTGTAGTGGTCTTGGGAGAATCTAAAAAATACAACGAAGTATTAGTTGGACAAAACGAAGAATTATCTAAAGCGGTTGAAAAAGGATCTAAATTAACGGTTTTAAATACTAGAGGAACAGCTTTTAAATTAAGAAGTTCTGGAAAACAAATTGAGACAGACAAAGCAAGTAGAGCCGATGTTTTAAGAGTTAATTTTACGATTGCTGAAAATCAAATTGCTATGTCCGGTGACAAAATGTATTACGTACAAGTAATTGACAGCAAAAATAATGTATTAGGAGACAAGAAAACGGAAAATTTTGGTGAAAATACGTTAACATACAGTTTTGCAACTAATGTGAAATATGAAAACAAAACAATTCTAGTTTCTGAGGATTTAAAAGGGAAAGATTTTGCTAAAGGAACGTATTTTATCAATATTTTTAATAAAGATGTTTTAGTTTCAAAAACAAGTTTTGTGTTGAGATAATCAAAAATTGAAATAATTAAGAAAGAGGAACGTGCTATTCCTCTTTTTTTATGAAATAATTTCACCTTCAATCAGTACCGTTTCAATTAGAGTACTGCCAAAAGCGTATGGAAGCTGGTAATAGGATGTAATGGGTTTTGTAATAATTAGATTTGCTTTTTTGCCAATAGTAATGCTTCCATGAGTTTCAGAAATTCCCATGGCGTAAGCTCCATTTATTGTGGCAGCATTGATGGCTTCTTCGGGAGTCATTTTCATTTTGATGCATGCCGTTGCTACAACAAAATTCATATTTCCTGAAGGAGTAGAGCCCGGATTGTAATCCGTTGCAAGGGCAATAGGAAGTCCTGCCGCGATCATTGCTCGTGCGGGAGTGTAGGGAATGCTTAAAAAATATGAGCAAGAAGGCAATGCAACAGGCATTGTGTCGGTATTTTTTAACGCTTTGATATCTTCCGGTTTCATAACCTCTAAATGATCTACTGATAACGCGTTGTATTCAATTCCTGCTTGAATTCCGCCAATTGAGTTGAACTGATTGACGTGAATTTTTGGCTTTAAGCCAAATTTAATTCCGGCTTCCATAATTTTTCGGGTTTCTTCAACAGTAAAATAACCCGCTTCACAAAACACATCGATGAAATCTGCCAGTTTGTTTTTGGCAATTTCAGGAAGCATATCGTTGATAATTAAATCGATATAACCTTGATGGTTTGTTGCATATTCCAATGGAAAAGCGTGAGCACCCAGAAAAGTTGCTTTTATAGTAATGGGATAATTTTTTGATAGCCGCTGAACCACTCGAAGCATTTTCAATTCTCCATCCAGCGTCAAGCCATATCCTGATTTGATTTCTACAGCTCCGGTTCCCAGTTGCATGACTTCCTCCAGACGCAACTTGGATTGGTTATAAATTTCATCTTCGGGAGTTTCGTTGAGTTTTGTAGCTGAATTTAAAATTCCACCACCACAATTGGAGATTTCTTCATACGTCAAGCCATTAATCCGATCTACAAATTCCTGTTCTCTATTTCCCGCATACACAATGTGCGTGTGACTGTCACACCATGAAGGTAAAACTATTTTGCCAGTGGCATCAATTATTTTGTCAGCATGTAATTCCGGCAAATTAACCATTGATCCAAAATCAGCAATCAGGTTGTCTCTAATGACCAAAAAGGCATTTTTGATGGTGGGAAGAATTGCCATTTCAGCACCGGAAACTTTAGCAATAGCAGTTTCCCTAATCTGGAGTAATTCTTTGATATTGATAAGTAGCGTTGTCATTTTATATAAAATTATTCAGAAACTTTGATTTCAAACATTTTATCCCAGTTTTTTCCGGTCACAAAAATGGTTTTGGTTTTTGGGTTGTAGGCAATTCCGTTTAGGACATCTGTATCAGGTAATTGGGTAATTTTTTTCTTCAAATCAGCAAGATTGATAATTGCTTCAACGGCTCCATTTTTAGGATTGATGACTGCAATGGCATCTTTCTGGTACACATTTCCATAAATTTTACCATCAATCCATTCGAGTTCATTGATTGCTTTTATTTTTGTTTCAAAGGAATATACGTTCAAGTAATCTACTTCTTTGAATGTGGTTGGATCAATGATCCAAATTTTTTCGGTTCCGTCTGATTGGTATAAATAAGTTCCGTCATTTGTTAATCCCCAACCTTCAATTGATTTGAAATAGGGGAACGTTTTTTCTTTTTTGAAAGTATCAGCATTATACACATATCCTTCATTGTTTTGCCAGGTCAGTTGGTATACTTTGTTGTTGAGAATCGTAATTCCTTCCCCAAAATAATTGTCAGCCAGTTCTACTTTTTTATATACTTCTCCAGTTTTATAGTTTGTTTTTCTTAAACTCGAAATCCCTTTTATTCCAGAACTGTTTCCAGAACCGTTTCCAGTTCCTTCATACAGCGTGTCACGGTAAAACTCTAATCCTTGCGTGTAGGCTTGAATGTCGTGCGGATAGGTATTTACAATGGTATATTTTAATAGTTTTGGTTGAATGCCGGAAACTAATTCTACTCTTCCAGTAGCCTCAGCGGTTTGTCCTTCATAATAAACAAGAGCTTTCAGGTCTTGGTTTCCTAATTTTTGATCTTTTAATTCCAATGATAGTTTATCAAGACCTTTCTTAGAAGCAATTTTTTTATCATTGACGTAGTAAATAATGCTATCTACTTTTTTTGAATTGGGATTCAAAATCGCTAAAGAAAGGACTTCTTGTGGGGTGTATAATGCTGAAAATTTAGAATTATCAAAGGTAAATAAAGTGTTTTCGCCTTTTTTTCCCTCGTTGCAACTTGCTAAAGTGATTCCTAATAAAATGATAGATAGGAAGTTATAATTTTTCATTGTTTGAATTTTTGATACCCCCAATATAACGTTATTTTTTAATGATTAAAGCTCTTGTGAAAATATAAAAAGATTGTATCTTTGCACCGGCAAGTCCTACACGACCAGCTCCTGCAGACTCCCCCAGGATGGGAACATAGCAAGGGTACGTGGTTGAGCGGTGCGATGTAGGTCGCTTGCCATTTTTTTAATCTGAATTTATTTCAGATTCTTTTCTAAATTCACACAGATAAGTAGTCTTCCTTCGGGAGGATTTTTTTATTTTTGAACCTTTCGTACAGCAAACATCAGTAATCATGAATAAAGTAGTTTTAATAACAGGCGGTTCTTCAGGAATAGGGAAATCTATTGGCGAGTTTTTACACCATAAAGGTTTTGTTGTGTACGGAACTAGTAGAAATCCGGAACGAATTTTAAATTCTATTTTTCCTCTAATTGCTTTAGATGTTCGGGATTCGGATTCGATTCAGGCAGCTGTAGCCAAAGTGATTGCGACCTCCGGAAGGCTTGATGTTGTCATTAACAACGCTGGTGTTGGGATTACGGGACCATTGGAAGAAATTCCGACACATGAAATTAAGAATAATTTTGAGACTAATCTTTTTGGCCCAATTGAGGTAATGAAAGCAGTGTTACCACAAATGCGTACACAGCAATCAGGATTAATCATCAATGTGACTTCTATTGCGGGATATATGGGTTTGCCGTATCGAAGTGTTTATTCTGCTTCAAAGGGTGCCCTTGAACTCATCACTGAAGCGTTGCGAATGGAAGTGAAATCCTTTGGCGTTCATATTACGAATGTAGCTCCGGGAGATTTTGCGACAAATATTGCTTCGGGACGTTTTCATGCCCCGGTACTAAGGGGTTCCGCTTACGAAGCTCAGTACGGAAACACCTTGAAAACGATGGATGAACATGTGGATAGCGGCAGTAATCCAAATAAAATGGCCGAAGCGGTCTATCAGATTATCCAAACTCCGGAACCTAAAATTCATTATAAAGTGGGCGTTTTTTTGCAAAAATTTTCAATTGTTTTGAAAAGAATTTTACCAGATAAAGTATATGAAAAAATGCTGATGAGCCATTATAATTTGTAATTTTGCACCGAAATTATTAGCGAGAGGGATTGCTTCACTTATCGTTTATCTTCATCGGAGTTCAGTGAATTTCATTTGCAGTGAAAATCCTTTCTAGTCCTGAACTTGTTTCAGTACTAGAAAGATTGAAGCGGAAAGCCCGACCCTTGGGTCACGCCCAAAGAATTAAAAACACACAATTAAATTATATAATATGAAATTTTTTATTGACACGGCTAATTTAGCTCAGATTAAGGAGGCACAGGCATTAGGCGTTTTGGATGGCGTTACAACAAATCCATCATTGATGGCCAAAGAGGGAATTATAGGAAAAAACAACATTTTGAAGCATTATGTTGACATTTGTAATCTAGTTGAAGGCGATGTAAGTGCCGAAGTAAATGCGTTGGATTACGACGGAATGATTAAAGAAGGAGAAGAATTAGCGGATTTACATGAGCAAATCGTGGTAAAAGTTCCTTTGACTAAAGAAGGAGTTATGGCCGCTAAATACTTTTCGGATAAAGGAATTAAAACGAATGTAACATTAGTATTCTCGGCTGGACAGGCTTTATTGGCTGCAAAAGCGGGAGCTACTTACGTTTCTCCTTTTATTGGTCGTTTAGACGATGTATCTACAGACGGTTTGGCTTTGATTGAAGAAATCAGATTGATTTATGATAATTATGGCTACGAAACTCAAATTCTGGCTGCTTCAGTACGTCACACGATGCACATTGTAAACTGTGCAAAAATTGGTGCTGATGTAATGACCGGACCATTATCTGCTATATACGGCTTATTGAAACACCCATTGACGGATATTGGATTGGCGCAGTTTGTGGCTGATTTCGAGAAAGGAAATAAATAAAAAATGCTCGGTGAGCCATTTTGAGTCTCAGCGAATTGAATAAAAAAATCCCATTTCAAATTTGAAATGGGATTTTTTTTATTGGTTTGGTTTCAATATGGTTTGGTATTATATTTTTGATTAGTGTCCGCCACCAACTTCTACTTCTTTTCCGATTCCTTGTTTTTCCAAAATTCCAATTACTTTCCATCCGTAGAATGCGATGAATGCGAAACATAAAACAGGAATGAAGTAAGAAGTATGAATGCCAATAATATCTGCTAGTTTTCCTTGTAATGGTGGAATGATACCACCACCTAAAATCATCATCACCAAGAAGGCTGAACCTTGAGAGGTATATTTTCCTAGACCTGCAATTGCTAATGAGAAGATAGATGGCCACATGATACTTAAGAACAAACCACCGCTCATGAAAGCAAAAATAGCGATTGTACCTGTAGTGAATAAACCAATAAGCATGGCTGTCATTCCCATTAAACCAAAAATCATAAGAGTTCTTGATGGTTGGTCTTTACCTAAAAAGAAACCAGCGATTTGGAACAAAATTACAAATGCATAAGCATATAAAGGTGTTACATCTTGTCCGGAAATAGCGTTAGCGGCTAATACGACTCCAAAAGCTATGTAAGGAACGACGATAAGTAAAATTTTCTTTAATTGTGATGACGGGTTGAAAACCGTAATGGCTCCTGCCCAACGTCCAATCATTAAACTTCCCCAATACATAGACATATATGGCGCTAAAGCAGGTCCAGCTATAGAACCAAAATCCGCAGTCACCAATAATTCACCAAGGTTACTTCCAATGGTTACTTCGACACCTACATAGGCGAAAAGGGCAAGCATTCCCAAAACTAATTGTGGGTATTTCATGGCTCCCCATCCTTCAGGATTTTTTTGTGCTGTAGTATTAGCGAAAAACAATCCAATAACAACCACTAAAAGTGTAGAAACCGTTAAGGCTAATCCTAAGTAATCTTTTTCTTTGTTCTCGATAAAACGAGTAATAAATTCAGCATCTTCATAACGAGAAAAGATATAAGCAAAAATGGCAACCAAAATTACAGTGATTGCAATTAGCGTTTTCATTGCTTTATTCGCCGTTTCAAAAGTAGAATCACTTTTTCCAGCCGGTAACTTTTTAGAAAAATGGAATAAGGCTGCTGCCAATAAAAAGAGTCCTCCAACAAATACATAAAGGATTCTCATAGAATCTAATGAATCTGGTTTTTGAGCAAATTCTTCGATATTAACTCCTGCAATAACACCAAACAAGGCGATAGAAACCACTATCGGTCCTATTGTGGTACCCAATGAGTTAATCCCTCCGGCAAGATTTAGTCTGCTTGATGCTGAATGTGGTTCACCAAGTGAAGCGGCAAACGGCTGTGCCGATGTTTGTTGTAATGAGAAACCAAGTGCTACAATGAATAATGCACCAAGAATAAACAAATAACTTCCTTGTGTTACCGCTAAAATCATAAGCAGAGCTCCAAACGTACTTATCAATAATCCGTAAATAATTCCTTTTTTGAATCCCCAACCGTTTAAAATATCTTTTTTGGCGATACTGCTAAAAATAAAAAGCAATAATGCACCGATATAATAAGCCCCATAAAAAGCAAAATCGATAAGTTGACTTTGAAATTGGTCTAAGCCAAATTTAGCTTTGCAAAATGGAATAAAAATTCCGTTTGATGCTCCAATAAAACCCCAAAAGAAAAATACGGTTATGAGCGTGTAAAGCGCGGAATTGTTAGACTTTGTTTGTTCTGAATTCATAAGTATACATTGATTAATGATTAAAACTAAATACTTTTGTAGCTGTAAGACCGTAAATATATTTGTTAAGTAAATTAAAAAAAAATAATTTAGACTAAATATTGTTAAAATTATTGAATCACCATTTTTTGTTTAAAATACCTGCTTTTTTTTCAACCTTTTTGCTAATTCTAAAATGACGGTAACTTTGAAATTGGGATTAAATGTACTTTATGTATAGAAATAGTTTAAGATTTTCATAATCTCCATTTTTTTGGATACTCGGAGCAATCTAATTTATGTTATTTTTTATTTTTCTTACTCTTTTAAAAAAAACTATCTTTATAATTCAGTATAAAAAATACGATATGAAAAGTGATTTAGAAAGAAAAAAAGATATCAGTTATGAAAGTGTCGGTAAATTTGAAGAAACACGATTTGAAAAAATTCATAATAAAATTTTCAAAAATGCTTCAGAGCCGTCTCTATTAGTTGCTCGGGAAATCGCACAATTGATTCTATCTAAACAAGCTGAAAACAAAGTTTGTATCCTTGGCTTGGCCACGGGCTCGTCACCTATAAAAGTATATGAAGAATTGGTCCGAATGCATAAAGAAGACGGACTTAGTTTTAGCAATGTAGTCACTTTTAATCTGGATGAATATTATCCGATGACAAAAGAGAACCACCACAGCTATCATTATTTCATGCACGAGCATTTGTTCAATCATGTAAATATTAAACCAGAAAACATTAATATTCCTGATGGAACAGTGCCTATTGATGTACTAAAACAATATTGTATTGATTATGAAAATAAAATAAAAAATGCTGGCGGACTTGATTTTCAATTGTTAGGAATTGGTCGCACGGGTCACGTTGGGTTCAATGAACCAGGTTCCCACATTAATTCTGGAACCCGAATAATTACACTGGATTATATTACCAGAGTCGATGCTTCTTCTGATTTTAATGGCATTGAAAACGTTCCTAAAAGAGCCATTACGATGGGCGTTTCTACGATTCTTAAATCCAAAAGAATTATTTTGATGGCTTGGGGCCAAAATAAAGCCGATGTCATAATAAGAACTGTTCAAGGCGACATCAGCCCGGAAATTCCCGCAACTTTTTTGCAAAACCATGACAATACCACTTTTGTTTTAGATCAATCGGCGGCTTCGGAGCTAACCCAGTTCAAGACACCATGGCTTGTCCAAGATTGCAATTGGACATTGGAATTAAAATGTAAAGCGATTGTTTGGCTGTGTTTAAAAACAGAACGATCCATATTAAAATTGACCGATAGGGATTATAACAATAACGGTATGTCAGATTTGCTGGCTTTAGAAGGCTCTGCTTACGACTTAAATATAAACATGTTCAATGTGTTGCAGCACACCATAACCGGATGGCCCGGAGGTAAACCTAATACTGATGATTCCCATAGACCGGAAAGGGCTAATCCTGATAAGAAAAGAGTGATTCTTTTTAGTCCGCATCCAGATGATGACGTGATTTCCATGGGAGGAACTTTTACTAAATTAATAAAACAAGGACATGATGTTCATGTAGTGTATCAAACTTCAGGAAACATCGCTGTTACAGATGACGAAGCCTTAAAATTTGCTGAGGTTTGTACTGATTTCATTGGAGATGCTAAAACTAAAATTGATTTTCAATCCGTTATTGATTTTTTGAATAATAAGTCAGAAAATCAAATAGATTCTCTTGAAGTTCGGAAGCTTAAAGCACTCATCAGACGCAGAGAATCGTATGCAGCCGTTCGGTACATTGGGTTAAATGAATCGAATATCCATTTTCTGGATATGCCTTTTTATGAGACGGGACTAATAAAGAAAAACCCAATCCACGCGGATGACATTGCTATTGTAAAAGCGATTATCGAAAAAATAAAACCACATCAGGTTTTTGCCGCTGGTGATCTTGCGGATCCGCACGGAACGCATGAAGTTTGTCTTAATGCTATTTTTACTGCTATGGCAGCGTTGAAACCACAATCGTTTATGAATGATTGCTGGCTGTGGTTATATCGTGGCGCTTGGCATGAATGGGAAATTCATGAAATAGACATGGCAGTACCATTAAGTCCAGAAGAAGTAATGCTAAAAAGACACGCAATTTTATACCATCAATCGCAAAAAGACCGCGTGATGTTTCAAGGTAATGATTCCAGAGAATTTTGGGTGCGTGCTGAAGACCGCAATAAACATACAGCAAAATTATATGATGATTTAGGACTGGCAGAATATGAAGCCATCGAAGCTTTTAAACGTTTTGACTATTAAAAACATATTGAATACCTATAAACTATGAAATACTTTTTGATCCTATTATTAGTAAGTTTTGTTTCGAATGCACAAATTACCACCGAGCAATTAAATCTGATGCCTTGGCCACAAAATATAAAGTTGACCGCTGGCACTTTTGCTTTAAGTAAAAAATTTAAAGTGAATATTACTGGGAATCCTAATCCTAGAATTTTTATTGGCGCAACCAATTTCCTGCGACGATTGGATGGCAGAACGGGATTGTTTCTCGAACAAAGTTTTTTGACAGAAGGCAACGAAAGTCCGGAAGCTGAATTGCAGATAAATTGTGTTCGCAACGGAAAAATAGAAATTAATGAAGATGAAAGTTACGAATTGAAAATTGCTTCTAATCAAATAACCATTAATGCTACAAGCGATTTAGGGGCTTTGCATGGTTTGGAGACGTTATTACAATTGCTTCAGAATAATAGTACGTCATATTACTTTCCGGTTGTTGAAATCTCGGATTCGCCACGTTTTACCTGGAGAGGCCTGATGATTGATGCGGCAAGACATTTTCAACCGGCAGATGTTATCAAAAGAAATCTGGACGCTATGGCTTCGATGAAAATGAATGTTTTCCATTGGCATTTAGCCGATGATCAAGGTTGGAGAATTGAATTAAAAAATCATCCAAAATTGACAGAATTAGCCTCAGATGGAAGTTTTTATACTCAGGAAGAGATTAAAAATATTGTAAAATATGCTGCTGAAAGAGGGATTCTGGTTATTCCTGAAATAGATGTTCCGGGACACGCATCGGCATTGCTGACTGCTTATCCAGAAATAGGAAGTAAAGTAGGTGAGGGGGAAATCACGTATGAAGTGCAAAGAAATTCAGGAATTTTTAATGCGACTTTAGATCCCACAAATCCAAAAACCTATGAACTATTAAGTTCGATTTTTGACGAAGTGTGTCCTTTATTTCCGGGAGCATATTTTCACATTGGCGGCGATGAAAATAATGGAAAAGAGTGGAATGCAAATCCTGCTATTCAGCAATTTAAAAAGGATAATAATCTGGCCAGTAATCATGATTTGCAAACTTATTTTAATATGAAGTTGATTCCAATCTTGAAAAAATACAACAAAAAATTAATGGGTTGGGAAGAAATAATGACTGAAAACATGTCTAAAGATGCCATAATTCATGCTTGGAGAGGAACTAACGAAGGTCAAGAGGCTGGTGGTGCGTTGATCAAAGCTGCAAAAAACGGTTACAATACTGTGTTGTCAAATGGATATTATATTGATTTGATGCTTGGTATTGAAAGTCATTATTTGAATGATCCCATTCCAAACAAGATAATTCTTAGCCCGGAAGAAAAAGCAAGGGTTTTAGGTGGAGAAGCAGCGATGTGGAGTGAACTCGTAACGCCATTAAATATAGATTCCAGAATTTGGCCACGAACCGCTGCGATAGCCGAGCGATTATGGTCTGATGAATCTGTTACCGATATGAACAGCTTACGCAAAAGGTTGAAAACGATTTCTTTTCGATTAGAAGAACTCGGAATTACTCACATTAGAAACAAAGAAGTGATTTTAAGAAACATCAGCAACAATCAAGATACGCGTGCATTGAATGATTTTTCAAACCTTTGTGAACCACTGAAAAATTACAAACGTAATGGTGGCGGAAAGAAATACCGCATGTATTCTCCGTTGACCTTATTTGCGGATGCTTGTAATGCGGATGCTTCGGAAGCACTAGATTATAATGTTGCAGTCAATGTATATTTAGCAAATAAAAGCAAGGAGAATAAAGGGATAGTGACTGACTTTTTTAAGAAGTGGATCGTCCTAAATTCCGATTTAATTGCTTTAAGTGCCAATGCGCCGCTGGTGCAACCTCTTTTGCCCTTGTCTAAAAGTTTGAGTGATGTATCCCAGCAGCTATTGCTTTTAATAGATAAAAAACAAAAAGTAAGTCAAACTGTATTGGAAGATTTATTAGAGAAATGCAATACCAGAAGTCCCGCCGATGTAGATTTAGCAGTTTACGGCAGTTTAAAAAAATTGTTGTAAACAAGAAAAGTAACATTGGCTTTATGAAGTAAGAATTTTGAAATCCTGATAATTTGTGTCAGGATTTTTCTGTAAATTATTGTTCTAATCCGAAAATTAAAATCGTTGAAAATGGATTTTTTTGGATCTCATAAAATCGGTATTTTTTTCGTAATTTTGCAGAAATTTTATAAAATAAATATTCATGTTAACAGTAAATAATTTATCAGTTCAGTTTGGCAAACGAATTTTGTTTGACGAAGTAAATACTACCTTCACTCACGGTAATATCTACGGAGTTATCGGAGCCAATGGCGCTGGAAAATCTACTTTTCTTAAAATAATTGCTGGTGAAATGGACCCAACTTCGGGACATATTCACTTAGAACCAGGAAAACGTATGTCGGTTTTGAACCAAAACCACAATATGTTTGACGAAAGCACCGTATTGGAGACCGTTATGATGGGGAATAAAACCCTTTATGCGATCAAAAAAGAAATGGATGCTTTGTATTTAGATTACAATGATTCAAATGCGGATAGAATAGGGGAATTGCAAGTGCAATTTGAAGAAATGAACGGTTGGAATGCAGATTCTGATGCGGCATCAATGCTGTCCAATCTTGGTATTACAGAGGAACATCATTATACTTTAATGGGCGATTTGGAAGGGAAAATAAAAGTTCGTGTCCTTTTGGCACAGGCGCTTTTTGGAAATCCGGATTTACTTATTATGGATGAGCCTACCAATGATCTGGATTTTGAAACCATTGCCTGGTTAGAGAATTTCTTGGCCAATTATGAAAATACCGTAATTGTAGTTTCTCACGACAGACACTTTTTGGATTCCGTTTGTACACATATTTCGGATATAGATTTCAGTAAAATAAATCATTATTCCGGAAACTATACATTCTGGTATGAATCAAGTCAATTAGCAGCAAAACAACGCGCGCAACAAAACAAAAAAGCAGAAGAAAAGAAACAGGAATTAGAAGAATTTATTCGTCGTTTTAGTGCGAATGTAGCCAAATCAAAACAAGCTACTTCTCGTAAAAAAATGATTAGCAAGCTGAATATTTCCGAAATAAAACCATCAAGTCGTCGTTATCCGGCAATTATTTTTGACCAAGAGCGTGAGGCAGGAGATCAAATTTTGAATGTGCAAAATTTAAGCGCTTCTGTTGATGGAGATATTTTATTTAAAGGCGTAGATTTGAATATGGCCAAAGGCGATAAAATCGTTCTTTTCTCCAAAGATTCACGTGCCACTACCGCTTTCTACGAAATTCTAAATGGAAATCAAAAAGCGGATTCCGGAACTTATGATTGGGGAGTTACAACAAACCAAGCGTATTTACCAGGAGATAATCATTCGTTTTTCGAAAACGATTATTCTCTTGTAGATTGGTTGCGTCAATGGGTGAAAACTGAAGAGGAGCGTGATGAAGTAAATATTCGTAGTTTTCTTGGAAAAATGATTTTTTCAGGAGAAGAAGCCTTAAAAACCTGCAGAGTATTATCCGGAGGAGAAAAAGTGCGTTGCATGTTGTCTCGAATGATGATGGAACGAGCGAATGTTTTAATGCTGGATGAACCTACCAATCACTTGGATTTAGAGTCCATTACAGCTTTTAATAATTCATTAAAAAACTACAAAGGTTCTGTGATTTTCACCACTCATGATCATGAATTCTCGCAAACGGTTGCTAATAGAGTAATTGAATTAACGCCTAATGGAGCGATTGATCGTTACATGACTTTTGATGATTACCTAGATGATGAAAAAGTTCAGGAATTGAGAGCTAAAATGTATATTGTATAAAGAGTAATTTATATTTAAGATTAAAAATATCCCGCAATTGCGGGATATTTTTATTAAAAGAAGTTTTAATTGCCAATCTTAATTAAACGATCATTATTTCTTATCGAAAATCTTACTAATGATAAAAATGATAATAGCGATAACGGCAACAACTATAAATATTCCAACACCTACTCCAGCTTTGAATATTCCTCCTATTATTGAACAACTTGAAAATGAAATTAGTACTATAAAAAGCATCAATAATCTGGTGAGTCCTTTTTGCATGATTTTGTGTTTTTTATGTTAAATGTTAAAATGTAAAATTAAGGCATCGCTTATGGTGGCTGTTACATAATTTTTATTTTTTCTTGTAAAATTAAGTACTATAAATATACTGTTTTTTTTAAATTTTTTGAATTAGCATTTTCTCTCTTTTTAATTATAATATCATAAATTGGAATTTGTATATTTGCCAAACCAAACTACACAATTACTATGAGTCAAAAAGTATTACTTACTGCAAAAGAAGTTACTATCATATTACATCGTTTGGCCTGTCAATTAATCGAAAAACATTTAGATTTTTCAGATACAATATTAGTTGGAATCCAACCAAGAGGTGTTTTTTTGGCGGAGCGATTGAAACAAATTCTGCAAAAAGAATATCAAACTCCTGAAATTCAATTAGGTTATCTTGACATTACCTTTTTTAGAGATGATTTTAGAAGAACCGATAAGCCATTAGAAGCCAATAAAACCAAGATTAATTTTATTGTTGAAAATAAAAAAGTCATTTTCATAGATGATGTTTTGTTCACCGGACGAAGCATACGCTCGGCTCTAACTGCTATACAATCTTTTGGGCGACCTTCGGAAATTGAACTGCTGGTTTTGATAGACAGACGTTTCAGTCGCAATTTACCCATTCAACCGGATTATAGAGGCAGACAGGTAGACGCTATAAATGATGAAAAAGTAAAAGTGAGCTGGAAAGAAAATGAAGGAGAAGATGGCGTGTATTTAATTACAAGTTAGTTTTAAAACAAACGCCACCTATTAAAAACTATAATCGTAAATAAAAATGAAAGAATTAAGCGTAAATCATTTATTAGGGATAAAATACATCAATAAGAATGATATTGACCTGATTTTTGAAACTGCCGATCATTTTAAAGAAGTCATCAATCGACCAATTAAGAAAGTGCCTTCGTTACGCGATATTACTATTGCCAATATTTTCTTCGAAAACAGTACCAGAACAAAACTCTCTTTTGAATTAGCACAAAAACGGTTGTCTGCCGATGTTATAAGCTTTTCGGCAGCACAATCTTCTGTCAAAAAGGGAGAAACATTAATAGATACCGTAAACAATATCCTTTCGATGAAAGTAGATATGGTGGTGATGCGGCATGCGAATCCAGGCGCTGCTTATTTTTTGTCCAAAAACGTAAAAGCTAGTATCGTCAACGCAGGAGACGGTGCGCACGAACATCCAACACAAGCGTTGTTAGACAGCTATTCCATTCGAGAAAAACTAGGTGAAGTAGCCGGAAAAAAAGTGGTCATTGTTGGCGATGTTTTGCATTCCAGAGTCGCTTTGTCCAACATTTATGCGTTGCAAATGCAAGGCGCTGAGGTCAAAGTTTGCGGGCCTAAAACACTTATTCCAAGACATATTGAATCGCTTGGCGTTACTGTGGAACCTAATTTAAGAAAAGCATTAGAATGGTGTGATGTTGCCAATATGTTGCGAGTGCAAAATGAACGAATGGATGTGAATTATTTTCCTTCAACACGGGAATATGCACAACAATATGGAGTTGATAAACCGCTTTTGGATTCTCTCAATAAAGAAATTATAATCATGCATCCTGGACCTATAAATCGCGGTGTCGAGATTACAAGTGAAGTGGCTGATTCCAATCAATCTGTGATTTTGAACCAAGTAGAAAATGGTGTAGCAATTAGAATGGCGGTTATTTATCTTTTGGCTTCAAAAATTCAATAAACTAATTTAAAACTTTGTAAATTAGCTATTTATAATCCATACTGCTATTAAGCGGTCTCTGAAATTTAAAACAATGAAAGTAGATCAAAAAGGACATACGATAACGATTAGGGATACTCAGGGTGATTTTACTTCTTTTTTGATGAAGGTTACCCACCAATATAAAACATTCGAAAAATACAACATAATAATTGATCTTTTGTTGCATAACGATTTGTCAACAAATGATGTTAAATTATTTATGCCATTGTCAAAACAACATAAAAAAGCTAAAAAATCTTTTGTAATTGTCACTTCTGATTTTGATTACAATGCCATTCCTGAGAAATTAACAGTGGTGCCCTCACTATTAGAGTCCCATGATATTATTGAAATGGAGGAGATTGAAAGAGATCTTGGTTTTTAAAATAGAACACTCGGTTACTTTTTAACCGCCAAATTTATTTAAACAAATATGAAATAACCGATTAAACAGTTAACCAAATAACCGAATAAATTAAATTTGAAATTAACAATCCTTGGTTGCTATGCAGCCACTCCGCGAACCTTTACCAATCCTACTTCCCAGATTTTAGACATAAAAAACAGACTCTTTTTGATTGATTGCGGAGAAGGAACCCAAGTGCAATTGCGGAAGAATAAAATCCGATTTTCTAAAATAAATCATATTTTTATTTCCCATTTGCACGGAGATCACTTCTTTGGATTAGTTGGATTAGTATCCACATTTACTTTGTTGAACAGAACTACGGATTTGCATATTTATGGTCCAAAGGGCATCAAAGAAATTATCAAGTTGCAATTGCGATTGTCTAATTCTTGGACGAATTACGGTTTGTTCTTTCATGAATTGGAATCGCTGGAAAGCGAAATTATTTTTGAAGACGACAAGGTTTTGGTGAAAACCATTCCATTAAAACACCGCGTGTATACAAATGGTTTTTTGTTCCAAGAAAAATTAGGAGACCGAAAACTGAATTTGGATGCCGTTCAAAATTATGAAATAGAGAGTTGCTATTACCAAAAAATAAAAAATGGGAAAGACATTGCGTTGGAAGACGGAAGAATCATAGCAAACGACAAATTGACATTTGATCCTATTCCGGCAAAGAGTTATGCATTTTGCTCAGATACGGCTTACAATGAGGATATACTTCCTATAATTGAAAATATAGATGTGTTGTACCATGAATCTACTTTCCTTCAATCGGAGGAAAATCTGGCCAAAAAAACATTGCATTCTACAGCTAAAGAAGCTGCAACCATAGCTTTGAAAGCAAATGCTAAACAATTAGTTTTAGGACATTATTCCACCCGATATGAAAGTATCGGATTGTTTAAAGAAGAAGCCGAAACTATTTTCCCTCCTGTACTCTTAGCAGATGATGGAAAAAGCTTTGAGTTTTAAATACAGAAATCAATTTAGAGTATAAAATAGTATTTGGATTTTTTGATAATTTTTATCAAATCATTCAACAATCAAACATTTTTAAAACAATGAAATATGAACGACTTAAGTAATTACAGAAAATCATACGAAAAGAGTGAATTATTAGAATCGAATATTCCGGAAGACCCAATAAATTTGTTTAATCGCTGGTTTCATGAAGTAGAAGATTATGGTGGCGAAAGCGAAGTAAATGCTATGACGGTAGCTACAATAGGTTTAGATGGTTTTCCCAAGTCTAGAGTTGTTTTGTTGAAAAAATTCACTGAAGAAGGATTTGTTTTTTATACGAATTACAATTCAGAGAAGGGTAAAGCTATTACAGAAAATCCTAATGTGTGCCTGTCTTTTTTTTGGCATACTATGGAGCGTCAGGTAATCATTAAAGGAATTGCAAAAAAAACATCGGAAATAACTTCTGATAGTTATTTTGAATCCAGACCTGATGGTAGTAAATTAGGTGCAATCGCTTCCAACCAAAGTGAAGTGGTGCCTTCCAGAGGCTATTTAGAGGAAAATCTGAAGCAATTAGAAAAAGACTTTGAAAGTATGGTAATTCCCAGACCCAAGCATTGGGGAGGATTTTTAGTAACTCCTTTAGAAGTAGAGTTTTGGCAAGGAAGGCCTAATCGATTACATGATAGAATTAGATATTCAAGTCAACACGATTTTTCTTGGAAAAGGGATAGGCTCTCTCCTTAATGTAAGAAATATATTCATATAAATGTTTTTATGATGTAGTTTGTCGATTATTTTTGGTAGTTTGACGATAAAAGATGTAAATTTAATTTATAATAAAAAGCATCTATTAATTATTATCAAAGTTTTTTGCACCACAATTTACTTTAAACTTAAACTACTACTATTATGAAGCTAAAATTACTTCGTGCGTTATTGCTCGTGGCTGCGATGTGCACTATGAATTCCTGTTCTACAGACTCTTCTGAAACCCAAAAAGCTGATTTAGTAGCAGAGAAGGTAACTGTTTATTCATACAATTCGATTGAAATAGAAACGATGAATTTGATTAATGCTCACAGAGTTAGCAAGGGTTTAACTCCTTTAGAAAAAATTAATCATATGTCTTACAAATCAGAAGAACATGATCATTATATGATTGCAAATAATGTAGTGAATCATAATGATTTTGCGGCTCGTTCTGAAAACATAATGAAAACATTAGGAGCCACATCTGTAAGCGAAAACATTGCTTATAATTACAATACACCACAAGCGGTTTTAAGTGCCTGGTTGGCTAGTCCTGGTCACAAAGAAAATATAGAGGGTAATTTTACCCATTTTGGAATTGCAATAAAAACTGATCCTGCAACGGGTAAAAAGTATTACACAAATATCTTCGCAAAAATTTAAGTTGAGTATTTTTTTATAATTAAAAGGCTGTCTTCCCCCAAAAGACAGGCTTTTAATTTTTAACAATGTCCCGTCCTGAAATAGCGATACACAAAAAGTATCCTAATGGAAAAACATGAAGAAACACGCTATGTGAAGCGG
>NZ_RYDN01000009.1:0-113993 GCF_003968735.1 Flavobacterium sp. RSP49
CTCAATTCATCTGGATACTCTTTATAAAAATCTAAAATATTCATATCAAATCTGTTTAGATTTTAAAGATACAAAATAATTAGGTGTTAATACGGACAAGCATATTATAAAAAAACTACAGATATGATTTTGAATATTCCAACAGCTGGAAGTAATGGGTTTACATTCATATCTGCTAATGCAGGATCAATGGAAAACAAAGGTTTAGAGTTTGACTTATCTACGCTTAATATTGATGGTGAAGATTTCCAATGGAGAACTTCTTTTAATATAGCAACTAATGTAAATAGAGTTCTTGATTTGCCCGGTGCATCAGTTGGACCAGATGGAAATAGATTTATTAGTGGTGGTGCTGCTCAGAGAGCTATTGAAGGTTATTCTATTAATACTTTCTTCTTAGTAAGATATTCAGGAGTCAATCCTCAAACCGGAGATGCTGAATGGCTTGATATAGATGGGAACCCAACCACTAGTCCAACAGATAGCGATAGAGTAATAGTTGGTGATGCTAACCCTGATTTTGTAGGTGGTATCACTAATACGTTCACTTATAAGAATTTTGATTTAAATATCTTGGCAAATTTCAGTTATGGTAATCAAGTTTTTGTACAAGGAAAACAGTTTACTGATAACTTAGTGAATGATTTTAATAAAACAACTAACGTTTTAGACTATTGGACAACTCCTGGTCAAAATGCTTATGCACCGGCTTTAACAAGTTCAACAAGAGCAATATTTGCTCGTAGCTCAACTAGTCAGTTATTGGACGGTTCTTACTTAAGGATCAATAATGTGACTTTAGGATATAATTTAAGTTCAAGCATTTTTGAGAATTCGCGTTTCTTTACTTCAGCTAGAGTGTACGCGACTACAACAAACCTGTATACTTTAAAAAATAAAGAGATGGCTGGAGTAGATCCTGAAACATCAGGTACTGTGGGTAATTTAGGACAAGGCGAAACTTTCTTTACGCCACCACAATCTAAAAATTATTTATTAGGTATACGATTAACTTTCTAAAATAAAATTATTATGAAAAATATAAAAAATATCCTTTTTGCTTTATCTGTACTTGTACTATCAAGTTGTGATAATACATTAGATTTAGGTCCCGAGGATTCATTAACTCCAGATATAATTTTCTCCACTGAAGCACTATCAAGAAATGCTGTAACAGGTATGTACAGTACTTTACAAAGCTCAAATGTATTATCAGGTATACCAGATACAATGACGGAGTGGCAAGCTGACAATGTTGAATTCGTAGGATCTTTTCCTACATTTTCTGAAGTATATATGTATAATACATTATCAGACAACGTTTCAATTTTGAACATTTGGAATTCTACTTACTTCTCCATTAATCAGTCTAATATGATTATATTGAATGTTCCAACAGTAGCTGATCCAGAATTCTCTGATGCAAGTAAAAATGACTTGGTAGGACAAGCTAGATTTGTGAGAGCTTTGATGTATTTTAAACTTTCTCAAATGTTTGGAAAGCAGTTAAAACAAGATCCTACGGGAAATAGTTTATCTGTTCCTTTGGTTACTGAACCATATCAGGGTACCGTTAATGTGCCTGCTAGAGCTACTTTGAGTGAAGTTTACACTTCGATTGAAGAGGATTTATTATTTGCTCAAGGGGCAATTACAAATACACTTAAAAGTAGAGCTACATCGGCATCGGCAACTGCATTGTTAGCAAGATTGTATTTGTACCAAGAGCGCTGGAGTGAGGCTGCTAATAGTGCTACCGCAGTCATTAATACGTCCGGTATTTCATTAGCAACAGATTATGCGTTCTATAACAATGCAAGTACGGAGCATATTTTTCAGGTTCAAAATATACCTGGGGATGCAGGATTTGCTGAATCTTTTTCTAAATTGTACAGTCCTACCGCTTTCGGAGGTAGAGGTGATGCTCCATTTTCTGCCAATTTAATAAGCGCATTTGAAGCTACGCCAGCTGATTTAAGATTCGCACTATCAAGAAGTGGTGTTGATGCTAGTAACAGAACATCTTTGTTTACGACTAAATATCCTAACGGCCAAGCGAATACGGATGATCCTAATGTATTACGTGTTTCAGAAATGTATCTGATCAGAGCTGAATCTAACTTTAGAGATAATAGTGCTATTGGTGATACACCCGTTAATGATCTTAACCGCACAAGAGTTAGAGCAAATTTATTACCTTTAATAACCATAACATCAATAAATGATATATTGGTTGAAAGAAGAAAAGAATTCTGTTTTGAAGGTTTAAGAAGAATGGATTTACTAAGAAATAATCTTCCTCTTAGATCAGCTACAATGGTTGATTTTGATAGAGCTCAGCCCAATGCTAACAAAGTTTTATTTCCTATCCCGCAAAGAGAATTAGATAATAATCCTAACCTAACACAAAATCCTGGGTATTAATAATTGATACTGTAATTTGTTTAAAAGGCTGTCCCAAGAGGACAGCTTTTTTGTATATGATGTTTTTACAGCATATCTTTTGAAAATCTGTAATTGGTTGTAATTGCCTAATTCGATTCCTATCAAATGTGAATATATTTTGTAGTATCCGCTATAATTATGGATGCAAATAGTAAAGTAGACCACTGAAAAGTAGGTGCTTGGATATGCAAATAAAACCCATACAATTATCCAAGACAAAAGCATTCCTTTGGGAACTTCCAAGAAAGACAAACGATCAGGCATTCGGTACAAATGACAATAAAGGATTCGTTTTTTGTCAAAAAGGAATATTTATAAAAATATTTGAACGAATATTGCATCAACTGAACAGCTGAGTTCACTAACTCTATTTTCTGTTAGTAGCCAAAATAGTAACGTCAAAGGCGCATTGAGCCTAAACTATTCTTTCAAGGTACTTTTTTGACGTTTATTTCAGTGACGAGCACATGTTTTTTTAAAATTAGAAAAAAACCTATTAAATTGGCAGTTAAAAATTATTTAACGTTTGTTTAGAGTAATTCAAGTATCCGTAAATGAGAGTATTACAGAAGTGTAGGGATTCTTTTTTTATTTTGAATGGCCAGTCGCACTAAGATAATTCCACTGGTTAACATTAAGGGTAAAACTACTATCAAATGTGCTTTGTTGATTATCAAAAAGAAATAGAGTACAACCGAGAGCAGATTAAATAAAACCAAATTATAGATCCCTCTTTGGCTCTTTTTCCAATAAAAATACAATAATCCTAATAAGGTTGGGTTAAACAACAAAATATTGTAGTTGTAACCCAGCTCAAGATGATCTGAATAAAACCCAACAAACGTAAAGAATAGCCCTATTGTTGCCATCAGGATAAGGTACAACAAATTGATACCCATTTTGTTTATAAAAACGATCAGAGCAAGCAGTAAAAAATAGGTATACGGATTGTTCCACCAAGAAAAGGGAACTTCATTTTTGAATTCGATTATGGTTTTGTTTTCCGGTGCCAGCGGACGGTTTTGGAAAAAAACTTTTTTCAGGCTTTTTTGCAATTCGAAGGGAAGAAATAATTGCGTGCCTAATTGATCTACTTTTTTTCCAAAAATGATACTTGTCCCTAGTTTCTCATAAAAGTGACCGTCAAAATACGGATATAAAATAGTTCTGTAGGTGAGGTCAGTATCAGCATTTTTTACAATAGCGGTTGTGTCTAGTGTTTTGTTGATAATGGCAACAACCATCGAGGTGCAGTTTTTATCGATAAACTTATAGGTGTAATAACTTTCTCCTGATGCTAAGGATGTATTGAGGTTGTCAAACAGTTTTTGTTTTAAATGTTTAGGAATATTCAGCTCCTGCTCATAAACAGATCTTCTTTCGTACTGATATTGATTGATGAAATCTGGATAGGAATTTGCTACAGCAAAATACTGTAGGTCTCCTTTTATAAATTTCATCACGAAATTCGGGGTGTTAAAATCAAAAGCTCCGTAATTATATACCACATCAATTGCATTTATTGTATCCTGAACGCGAATTGCCGTGTGGCCAAAAAGAGAATACGATTCATTGCCTGTTCCACAAGTTAGTACACTAACCTTCGTGTTTTTTGATAATTGGATGTTTTGTCCAAAACTACGCGGTGCCATTAAAAATAAAAACAGGAAGAAAATTATTTTCTTGAAAGAAGAGGTTTGCATTCGTTAGCTTTTAGAGGGTAAAAGGACGCGTTTGTATTTAAAAAATAAATTTGCGTCCGCACTGATTGTATTTGTTTTCCAAAGATACTCAAAGAAACAAAAATGAAGCAGAAAGTTTGGTGGTTAAAATCAGAATTCATGTTTTGTAACGTATCGTGAACTTTTAAAAAACGTAATCATAATCCACAGCATTATTTGATTATAAAGGTTCTGTTAAATTAATTTCTGAACATTCCCAAATCTACTTTTACCGAAAAAATATTTGAGTATAAAGCGGCACTTTGATTGCCTAAATCGGTCAATGCATAGTCAATCTGAATGCCTTTGTATTTAAATCCCAAGCCAATATTAGGTTGGAAACCTACTCTTTCCGTCTGGTCTAATTGCTGTACATTCTGAAAATTACCCACGCCGGCACGAACGAAGACCAAATCAGTGTAGCCAAATTCCAGTCCTAAAGCGGGATCAATACTTATAAAATTAGTTGCAATTAAATCATTGGTTCTGGCAAAGCGCATATTCACATTGGCTGCAGCCTGAATGCTGTAATCATACCGAATGATGAACCTTTTAGCAATACCCAATTGTGCTTTTGGGGCAGTAATTTCAGTGCTTTCCGGTAATTCTTGATTTTCTTCAGGAATGGCACCAGCAATTTTTTTATACTCGTCTTCGTCAATATTCCACACGTTATACGTCGTTGTAATGTCGCGGAGCATTAGCCCAAATTGCCAGTTGTTTTTTTCGAATTGGATTCCGGCATCAAAACCAAATCCCCAAGAATTAGCAAATTTCCCGATGATTCGGCGAATCACTTTAGCGCTTATACCATATTGAAATCCGGGAACGGGTAGTTTTCTGGCATAGGAAAAGGTAAATCCATAATCAGCCGTAGAGAAAAGACTGATTCGGTTGTAGTCAATATTACCCTGACTATCGATTAATTCAGTGGTATTTAATATATCATCAACTCCAAAACGTATTAATGAAATGCCCCAAGCACTGCGATCATCAATCGGACTGGCGTAGGCCAAGTAATCGTATTGGGCAATATTTGCAAAATAATTCGCATGCATTACTGAAACCTGATGGTCTTCCAGATGAATCAGGCCAGCGGGATTCCAATATCCTGAATTGACATCTCTGGTTGAAGCCACGACAGTATTTGACATACCCAATGCAGCCGCATCAACCCCGATATTCATGAATTCATTGGAGTATTTTCTAACCGCTTGGCCATACGTGAGGGTACTTGCCAAGAGGATTGCTACTAAAAAGCTTTTTTTTAAGGGCATCATTTTTACGAACTAAAAGTCTGTTTAATTTTTATCAAAAATATAATTTTTTACTGAGGTTATTTCATTTTGCTGTTGAATTTAGTATTGCGGATCAATTTAGTGTGGATTAGTCCTGAATTTGTTGGTTCTTCTAGTTACCTGAGCTAGAAAAATTATAGCTAATAATGGTCGTAAAGAATTAAAATAACAGGCGGATAGTACTTAAAAAGTTTGTTTTTATTCATTTTTTTAGAATTATAGTAAATTACAAGAGGAAGAATACCTTTTTTACAGCTGTTGTTTGAATTATTTGCACATAATTTAGAAATGGCCCTTTTAGAGTTTTGAGTCCTTAAAAAGCTACTTGGCTGTAGCGGTTTAAATCTCTATCACAAAACGTACTTTTCATTCACTTATTATGTTAAATTTGCCATCTTTGTTTATTTAAACTTTATTATGATGACTATTAAAAAGCATACACCGAATTTAATTACGTTACTGAATCTTTTTTGTGGGTGCATTGCGCTGGTATTTGCTTTTAATCAAGATTTTGAAATGGTCTTTTATTTTGTTTGTCTGGGTATATTTCTGGACTTTTTTGATGGTTTTTTTGCTCGATTATTCAGGGTGTCAAGTCCGCTCGGCTTGCAGTTGGATTCTTTGGCAGATATGGTAACCAGCGGAGTTGTCCCTGGTTTAGTGATGTATCAAATGATGATTAGTCATGCAACAACAGCACCAGCAGGTCATTTGCAGTTTTTCCCTTATTTGGGTTTTATAATTGCGTTGGGATCTTGTTATCGTTTGGCTAATTTTAATATCGATACCCGTCAAACAGATTCTTTTATTGGTTTGCCAACGCCTGCCAATGCACTGTTTATTCTGAGTCTGCCGTTGGTTTTGAAATATACCGATTCTATATTTATTGTTGAACTATTGACCAACCCATGGTTTTTATTAGTGCTAACCGTATTGAGCGCCTTTATGCTAAATGCGGAAATTCCGTTATTTTCTCTGAAAATCAAGAAATTCAGTTTCAAAGAAAACACACTTCAAATTGTCTTTTTGATCTGTGCTGTTCTGTTGTTGGTTTTCTTTTGCTATTTAGGAATTCCATTACTGATACTGTTTTATGTTTTACTTTCGGTTTTGAATAATAAAGTAGTCAAAAAGTAATTTTTGAATGAGAAAACAAACCGCACGAAGAAAAACTACCCTTGTCCGTAAACATAAGAAGAAAGCAACTGTTTTCTCCGGAAAGGTTTTACGCTATTCTATTGGTACTCTTTTAGTAGCACTGATGACTGCTGTTGGATATCATTATAGAGATGGTTTAGCGTACTATTTTAGTTTTAAATCGGATAAAATTCTACAAGAAGAAACTGAAGCCAAGCGCATTTCTGATGTTCGAAATTTTCAGGTTTTAGAAAAGCACGAAGGAAAAAGTGTCGGTTTAGATGTTTCAGAATACCAAGGTAAAATCAGATGGACTTATGTGGATACTTTAGAAAATAAATATCCACTACATTTTGTGTTTATTCGCGCTACGGTTGGGAAAGACCGGAAAGACCGAAATTTTGAGCGAAACTGGCTGGGTGCCAAAGAAAATAAAATGATTAGAGGTGCCTATCATTATTATCGTCCTAACGAAAATTCAATTGAACAAGCCCAACTTTTTATCAAAACCGTCACCCTTCAAAAGGGAGATTTACCGCCTGTTTTGGATATTGAAAAATTACCTAAAAACCAGTCGATTGAAAATCTTAAATTAGGCTTGAAAAGGTGGTTAAATACTGTAGAATCCCATTACGGGGTGAGGCCTATTATCTATACCGGCGAGCGCTATTACGATGATTTTTTGAAAGAGGAATTCGGCGATTATCTTTTTTGGATAGCCAATTATAATTTTTACAGGGAGGAAATAGCCAAAGACTGGTTGTTTTGGCAATTTACGGAGAAAGCTTCTGTTCCAGGAATAAATGGCAATGTAGATGTCAATATTTACAATGGAGATTTGGAGCAGTTGCGGTATATTACCGTGGAGTAGTTTTTTTTTAATGAGAAGTGGTCAGTGAGAAGTGAGCAGTGTTCAGTATTCAGTGATCAGTATTCAGTAGTCAGTGAGCAGTAGTTAATAAGCAGTGTTCAGTGAATAGTGAAAAATAAATTAGTGAAAGGTTTTAGCTTCTGATTTGCAACTCTTACGATTTTAGAGTAAAATAAGTTATTGAATTTTTACTTTAGTTATTTTTCAATACTGTATCTATTTCAATTTTTAACTTTGGAAGATGATTGGTAAGTATTGCCCAAAATAGTCTCATCCGATATGTTATCGTAGGCATGAATTACTTGGTTTCTTAATCCAACAATTGCAGTAGCATCGGTAATTTTTAATGTATTAGAATGATCACTTTTTAATATTCTATTTATGGCTTCTCCAATGATTTCAAGATTCCGTTCAACGGCTCTTTTTCTCATTAAATTTTTTCTGTATTCAAAAAAATCCATCTTTTCATCAATAAAATAACTGTTTATCTCATCAATGGATACTTTAACATCATAAAGCCACTTAAGGATTTTTTTATCCATAAATTAATTGTTTGTTTTCTTCAATAGAACTAATTAAGTAGGGGTTTTTTAAAGTTTGTTCTTCTACTAAATCAATTTCTCTTTGCAGTAAATGTTTAAGTTTAGTTTTAAGATCAATGTAGTTTAAGAAGTATAATTTAAGGTCAAAAGATTTAAATTTCACTAAGAAATCAATGTCACTTTCTTCATTAAATTTGGTTGTAGTAGCAGAACCAAAAAGATATAATTTTTCAACATTATGTGTTTTACATAATCTTTTTATCATTTCTTTATTTTGGTTTATTAAAATCATATAACAAAGATATAAGTTTTTTGCATTGTAAGTATATGAAAAATGATGATTTTATCTTAGTTTCCATTTTCCATTTTTTAACTGAATATTAAAAAAAGGCGATTTTTCTAAAACTCCAACTTTCTTTTTCGCAGTTCGAAATTTTGCCCCAGATACACACGACGTACCATTTCATCCTCAACTAATTCTTCTGGAATTCCGGCTTTAAGGATGCCACCTTCAAACATCAGGTAGGTTTTATCAGTGATGGCTAAGGTTTCCTGAACGTTGTGATCTGTAATAAGAATTCCGATATTTTTATTTTTTAATTGCGCCACAATTCGCTGAATGTCTTCAACGGCTACAGGATCGACACCGGCAAATGGTTCATCTAATAAAATGAATTTTGGATCTGTAGCCAGACAACGGGCTATTTCAGTTCTGCGGCGTTCACCGCCGGAAAGTAAATCCCCACGATTGGTTCTAATGTGTTCTAAACTAAACTCATCAATTAAACTTTCCATTTTTGCTTCTTGTTCCGCTTTGGATAATTTTGTCAATTGCAAAACACTTAATATATTGTCTTCGATGCTTAATTTTCTAAAAACGGAAGCTTCTTGAGCTAAATAACCAATTCCCTGCTGTGCTCTTTTATACATCGGGTAATCTGTGATGTTCAAATCATCTAGGAATATATTTCCGGAATTGGGTTTTACTAATCCCACAATCATGTAAAATGAAGTTGTCTTTCCGGCACCGTTAGGCCCCAAGAGTCCCACGATTTCGCCTTGATTTACCTCTACCGAAATGCCTTTGACAACACTGCGTCCTTTGTAGGTTTTGATTAGATTTTCGGCTCGTAATTTCATTTTTTTTGGTTTAATCGTTTAACGCATCAATAGTTTAATTGTTTAATCGTCAAATAAACGAATAAACAATTAAACGATAGAACTTCTTAACAAATTATTTTGTTGCGGTTTCCTCCAGTGCTTCCCAGAACTCATAGGCTCTGCGCAAATGAGGCACAACAATAGTTCCGCCAACAAGTGTAGCAATTCCCATCGCCTCCATCATTTCTTCTTTGGTGACACCTTCTTTGAAGCTCGTCTCCAAATGGTATTTTACGCAATCATCGCAGCGTAAAACAGCCGAAGCAACAAGGCCTAAAAGCTCTTTTGTTTTTACATCCAAAGCGCCTGGAGCATACGCATTGGTATCCAAATTAAAAATTCGCTTTACAATTTTATTATTGTCTGCCAATAATTTTTCGTTCATTTTCGAACGGTATTCGTTGAATTCATTTATGATATCAGCCATTTACTTTTTTTTGATTTTTTACAACTATTTTCGATATTAAGATACTTGCTTCATAGATTAACAACATCGGGATGGTTACAATTATTTGACTCACCACATCCGGAGGTGTTACAATTGCCGCTACTATAAGGATGATGACTACGGCATATTTCCAATATTTCCTTAAAAATTCAGGGGTTACCAAGCCTAATTTAGTCAGGAAATAGATAATTATTGGTAATTCAAAAAATAATCCGCAAGCGATAACACTGGTTTTTACCATCCCAATGTAGGAATCAACGCTAAACTGATTTTTTACTACATCGCTTATGGTAAATGTAGCAAAAAAGTTCATCGACATGGGGACAATTACGAAATAACCAAAAAGGACACCCATGAAAAAGAGCAAGGAGGAGGTGATCACAAAAAGCTTTGCGTGTTTTTTTTCGGTTTCATACAATGCTGGGCTTATAAATTTCCAGATTTCCCATAATACAAAAGGAAATCCCAATATAAAACCGGCAGTGATACAGGTCCAGATCAATACATTGATCTGCCCTTCCATATTGGTGTTTTGAATGATAAAAGCCATTTCGGTTACGCAAATACTATCAGCAAAACCCAAATAATGTGATAAATCACAAAAAGCACGGTAGGTAATAAAATTTGGATTGGTTGGTCCAAAGATGATAACGTCAAAAATATAGTCACTGATAAAAAACGTAACAGTGGCCAGGATTAATATAGCTACAGTGCTTCGAACTAATAACCATCTTAATTCTTCAAGATGATCTAAAAAGGACATTTCGTTTAAATTTTTCTTTGCCATTATAGTATTCCTTCTTTTAAAATGTCGTGTATATGTAAGACTCCTTTGTATTCGCCATGATCAACCACCACTAATTGGGTGATAGAAAAATCTTCCATTATGTTGAATGCCTCAACTACCATCGCTTCCGAAGAAGTCATTTTTGGGTTTTTTGTCATAATATCTTTTGCGGTTAAATCAGTGAAATTATCTCGTTCATTGAGCATTCTTCTTATATCTCCGTCCGTAATGATTCCGATTACCTTATGCTGATCTACAACTGCAGTGACACCAAGGCGCTTTTCTGAAATTTCGAAAATAACTTTTTTGATTGAAGCATCCGGAGTAACCATTGGTTTTAGACTGTGCTCTAACATATCTTTCACTTTGAGCAATAATTTTTTTCCTAATGCGCCCCCAGGATGGTAGACCGCAAAATCTTCCGGTTTGAAATCGCGCATTTCCATCAGGCAAACCGCAAGTGCATCTCCCATGACAAGTTGTGCGGTAGTGCTGTTTGTAGGGGCAAGATTGTTTGGACAAGCTTCGGAGGTGACGGTGGTATTCAAGACAAAATCAGAACCTTTGGCTAGAAAAGAGTTTGTGTTTCCCGTAATGGCGATCAGCGTATTGCCAAAACGTTTCAATAGCGGAACCAGTACTTTTATCTCCGGACTGTTGCCGCTTTTAGAAATGCAAATGATTACATCATCGTTTTTAATCATTCCTAAGTCACCATGAATAGCCTCGGAGGCATGAAGAAACAACGACGGAGTTCCGGTAGAGTTAAAAGTAGCCACCATTTTTTGGGCAATAATAGCGCTTTTTCCTATCCCTGTTACTACTAGTCTTCCGGCAGTATTATAGATGCTTTGTGTGGCACTAATAAAGTTTTCATCCAGAAAATCAGCGAGTTTTGCAATGGATTGGCTTTCCGATAAAATAGTTTTTCTGGCACTTGCCAATATATTTTCTGTAGTTATCAAAACTGAATAATTAAAATTTGTGTGTGTAAAAGAAATTTGTACCTTTAGATGATGCAAATTTATACAAAATACCACATAATAAAGAATGAATTCAAACGAAATTGAAATACACAAAGAATTAAAGAAATATTTTGGCTTCAGCCAATTTAAGGGATTGCAAGAACAAGTCATAAAAAGTCTGTTGAATAAGCAGAACACTTTTGTGATAATGCCAACTGGTGGGGGTAAATCACTATGCTACCAGCTGCCCGCTTTAATTCAGGAAGGAACTGCAATAGTAGTATCGCCTTTAATCGCTTTGATGAAAAATCAAGTTGATGCCATTCGAAGTTTATCCTCAGAAAACGGGATTGCTCATGTTTTAAATTCCTCCCTGACCAAAACTGAAATTGCGCAAGTAAAAAAGGATATTACCTCTGGATTGACTAAGCTTTTGTACGTTGCGCCGGAATCGTTGACAAAGGAAGAATATGTCAATTTTCTAAAAACCGTTCGCATTTCTTTCGTAGCCATAGATGAGGCTCATTGTATCTCAGAGTGGGGACATGATTTTAGACCGGAATATCGGAACCTGAAACACATCATAAAACAACTGGGTGATTTATCTATTATAGGACTAACTGCTACTGCTACTCCTAAAGTACAGGAAGACATCCTCAAAAACTTGGATATGTGTGATGCTACCACTTTTAAGGCATCCTTCAATAGACCCAATTTGTATTATGAAGTACGTACTAAAACAAAAAATATTGAATCGGATATTATTCGGTTCATCAAACAACATAAAGGCAAATCGGGTATTATTTATTGCCTGAGCCGTAAAAAAGTAGAGGCTATTGCCGAGGTGTTGCAAGTCAACGGGATAAGTGCCGTGCCATATCATGCGGGATTAGATGCTAAAACCCGTGCCAAACATCAGGACATGTTCCTTATGGAGGATGTAGATGTCGTAGTGGCCACCATCGCTTTTGGGATGGGAATAGACAAGCCAGATGTGCGTTTTGTAATTCACCATGATATTCCTAAATCATTAGAAAGCTACTATCAGGAAACAGGACGTGCCGGTCGAGATGGCGGTGAAGGGCACTGCTTGGCGTATTACTCTTATAAAGACGTCGAGAAATTAGAAAAATTCATGTCTGGTAAACCCGTTGCAGAACAGGAAATTGGATCTGCTTTATTACAGGAGGTTGTGGCTTACGCCGAAACTTCGATGTCCAGAAGAAAGTTTCTGTTGCATTACTTTGGAGAAGAATTTGACGATGTCACAGGCGAAGGAGCGGATATGGATGACAATGTCAGAAACCCAAAAACAAAAACAGAGGCCAAAGCTGAAGTAGTGCAGCTGCTGGAAGTGGTACGAGATACCAAACATTTATACAAATCAAAAGAAGTTGTTTTTACCTTGATCGGTCGCGTCAACGCAGTGATCAAGGCACATAGAACGGATGCGCAGTCTTTTTTTGGATGTGGTTCAAAACAGGATGAAAAATATTGGATGGCCTTGTTGCGACAAGTTTTGGTAGCGGGCTATTTATCAAAAGATATAGAAACCTATGGCATTGTCAAAATTACCGATAAAGGACTGGATTTTATAAAAAAACCAAAATCCTTTATGATGTCGGAAGATCATCAATACAACGAATCATTCGATGAGGCTATTGTAACCGCATCAAAATCTACCGGAGTTGCAGATGAAATTTTGATGGGAATGTTGCGAGATTTGCGTAAAAAAGTAGCTAAAAAAGTTGGCGTTCCCCCATTTGTAGTTTTTCAGGATCCATCACTAGAAGATATGGCTTTGAAATATCCAGTTTCTCAAGAGGAACTGATTAATATTCATGGGGTTGGGGAAGGAAAAGCCAAAAAATATGGAAAAGAATTTCTAGAATTAATCAGCCGCTATGTTGCAGAAAATGACATTACGCGTCCGGAAGATCTTGTCGTAAAATCAACAGGAGTCAATTCAGTAAACAAACTCTATATCATTCAGAATATTGACAGAAAATTATCGCTCGATGATATTGCTTCCGCTAAAGGAATTAAAATGGATGTTTTAATAAAAGAAATGGAACAAATTGTGTATTCTGGTACCAAGCTGAATATAAAATACTGGATTGACGACATGCTTGACGATGAACAACAAGAAGAAATTCACGAGTATTTCATGGAATCCGAATCGGATAATATTGAAGCAGCACTCAAGGAATTTGACGGCGAATATGATCTTTGTGAATTGCGTCTGATGCGTATAAAATTCATCAGCGAAGTGGCGAATTAAATATTCCAAAGTTATTAAATTCTAAAACGAACACTATGTTTTTAAGCATTATTCTGCCCACTTATAATGAAGAAGCAAATATTGGGATTACTATTTCTCATTTACTAAAATATTTAAAATCAGATTCCTTCGAAATTATTGTCAGCGATGCAGTAAGTTCCGATAATACTTGTCAAATTGCAATAGAGTTAGGCGTTAAGGTTTTGGTTTCTCCAGTAAAAGGTAGAGCAGGACAAATGAATCATGCAGTAAAACAAGCAAAAGGCGGTGTGTTTTATTTTGTACACGCCGATAGTTTACCGACACCGACTTTTCAAAATGACATTCAAAAGGCCATTGAAAACGGTTTTGATTGCGGGAGTTTCCTGACTCGTTTTGACAGCAATAGATTTATTCTAAAAATCAATGCTTTTTTTACACGTTTCAATTATCTTTTTTTTCGTGGTGGCGACCAAACTATTTTCATTACTAAGTCATTGTGGAAAAAAGTCGGTAATTACAAAGAAGAAATGCTAATTATGGAAGATTATGATTTCCTAGAACGCATCTGTAACGCAGGGAAATTCAAACTAATTTCAAAAACAACACTTATTTCTGCACGAAAGTATGATGAGAATTCTTGGTTAACTGTTCAGCTAGCCAATTTGAAAGTGGTAAATATGTACAAAAAAGGAGCTTCGCAAAGCGACATGATTACTACTTATAAGCAAATGCTTAATTACAGAAAGAATGCATTTTAAAAACAAAGTTGTTTGGATAACAGGCGCATCTTCTGGCATTGGCAGAGAATTGGCTGTACAATTATCTAAACAAGAAGCGATCTTAATTCTTACTTCATCTAATGAAAATCTATTAAAAGAATTGGCTTTAGTCTTAAAAAAACACAATTCAGTTTGTCATATATTGTCTTGTGATTTAATGAATGTTGATGCAATTCCGGAACTCGTTAATCAGGCGATAGCATTAGAAGGTAAGATTGATGTTATTATTCAATGTGCAGGAATCAGTCAAAGAGCATTATCTGATGAAACATCGATTGAAGTGAACAGAAAGTTGATGGAACTCAATTTTTTTGCACCTATATTATTGACTCAGGCAATTTTACCTCATTTTAAAAAAGTAAATTCAGGGAATATAACAGTAATCAGTAGTCTTGCCGGACTAATGGGTTTTCCGTTGCGATCAGGTTACGCAGCTTCAAAACATGCATTGAAAGGTTATTTTGAAACTATGCAATGCGAATTATATAAAACCAATATTAGTATTTCTATCGTATATCCAGGAAGAATTGATACTGATATTTCGAAAAATGCTTTGCTAGGAAACGGAAATCAATATGGCAAAACGGATGATATTAATGAAGTAGGAATTGATGTAAGAATTTGTGCAAAAAAAATTATTTCGGGAATCCAATCGAACAAAAAAAACATTATTATTGCAAAAGCAGAACGCTTATTATTTTGGTTTTGGTGGTTCTTGCCTTCGATATATTATAAAATAGCTTACCTAAAAGGTATTAAAAACAAGACATCTTAAATGCATAATTATTTATCTGGAATTCAACAAATTGGGATTGGAGTAAAAAATGCTCAAGAAGCTATGAATGTTTATAAAAGCATATTTGGTCTTGATGTGTTAATTTTTGATGACGTAGCGCAGGCCAAATTAATGTCGCAATACACAGGTAATAAAATTCACGAACGAAGAGCTATTCTGACCATGAATCTGCAAGGAGGAGGCGGTTTTGAGATTTGGCAATTTCTTGACAGAACTCCTATTGCTACTAATGAAGTTAATCTTGGTGATCTTGGGATTTATAGTCCTAAAATCAAATCATTAGATATAAAAAAATCATACAATAGGCTTTCTAATGTTTCTGGAATTCAAGTGTCAGCGATAACTAAAAACGGTAATTCATCTCAATTTTGGGTAAAAGATCAATACGGAAATAACTTTAATATTGTTTTTTCTTCTGAGTGGTTTCAAAACGGTAAACATGATACTGGTGGTGTTTGTGGTGCCGTTATTGGTGTGAGTGACATGGAAAGATCATTGCATTTTTATAAAGAAATTTTAGGTGTCAATGAAATTTTATATGATAATGAAAGTACTGAAGCTGACGGAAATTTATATAGAAAAGTAGGATTGTTTAAAAAAGCCACTGGTAAAGGTGCTTTTAATAAGCTGTTGGGTTCGGTTGAAATTGAATTAATTCAAATTTTAAACAAAACACCAAAGAAAATATACGAGAATAAATATTGGGGTGATTGTGGTTTTATACACTTGTGCCTAGATGTTTTAGATATGAAATCTTTAAAATTACATTCCGATAAAAACAACTATAATTTCACTGTTGACAGCAATAATACATTCGAAATGGATAGTGCTTCAGGGCGATTTTGCTATATTGAAGATCCAGACGGAACATTAATTGAATTAGTAGAAACCCATAAAGTGCCTATTTTTAAGAAAATTGGCTGGTTTTTGGATTTAAGAAAGCGTGATTTTGAAAAACCATTACCCAATTGGATGATAAAAATGTTGGCTTTAAGCAAAGTGAAATAGTTGTCTATTTTATTTCTTTGCAACACCAAGCGGTAAATGGAAGTAAAATCAACATTGAAAGTCCGAGTTTGAAATTAAAAAAGATTCCTACGAATGTTGCCATTACAATAATTATTACGGGATAAGAGAACATTAATAAACCAAAAAGCACCGAATCATAAAACACGGAATTTTTGGTTTTTTTTATGACCCATTTTTTCAAAAAGAAATAAATCCAATATTGACTTATAAATCCTAAAATAGCAGGAATAAATAATAGTATTTTTCTTAAATAATTTTCTTTTTTTGGGAATAAATCGAAGTATTGTAAATCAGATTTAATCAGCATTTTTCGTGTAATTCCTTCTTTTAATTCTTGATTAAAAATTCTATAAAATACATTTTCTGCATGATTTGATAAATTTGATACTGTTATTGGTTCGTTAAAATTAATAATGATTTCTTTCGGAACTTTATAAAAAGAGGAATAATTCAAATTTATGGGCTGAACAATAAGATTATTTATTTTTTGATGCAAAGCCATAAATGTCAGGCGTGCAGTTCCTTTTTTTAAACTCCGCAAATTCCATTCGTTTACACAAACGCCTTCAGGGAAAATCAAAATATGTTCGTTACTTTTTAGTAATTTCAAACAACGCTCAAAAGTACTGTCGTTTTTATAAAGATTTTCTTTTCCTTCACTTAGTCTGTAAATTGGAATCAGATGTAAAGCATTCAGAAATTTTTTAATTAACGGCTTATTAAAAGCATCACCACGCGCTAGAAAATAAATGGGTTTTGGATAATGAACCGCTATTACAATTGCATCAAAAAAAGAATTTGGATGATTGGAAGCGAGAATTTTGGGTTGATTTAAATTTAAAATTAATGCAAAATTTGCAACAGTTTTTCTAGAATAAAAAAACAGTGCCAATCGCGCCCATATTTTAAAAAAATTATACAAATTCTTTTATTTCCAATGTTGAGGTAAATTTTTTTCTTCGTCTATATCTGTTAATTTGGTTAGGATATGACTGGAAAGATTCAAATTTTCAACCTCTTTCATCGTATCATCAAAAACAGTTTCTGTACTCCATTCTATATTTTTAAAAATACTTGAATGTAGTTTATTCATTCCCAACAGATAATAACCCCCATCGAATGTTGGTCCGATAACCATGTTTTTGCGTTTTACGCTTTCAAAAGCCTCAGCAATGATAGTTGTGTTTAGTTCATAACAATCGCTTCCAATAATGCAGGCACTTTCATAACCCAGATTGAAAACCATTTGAAAAGCATGATTCATTCTCTCGCCTAAATCATTTCCTACCTGAACTTTTTTCATAAAAATAGCAGTAGACCAATTATCGTTTTGAATAATGGTGTCCGAATAAAATAAAATTTTATCCACTTCCAGCGGAGTAACAATTTCTCTGGTGTGCTGTAGCAATTTTTTATAAATAGCTAATGCTTTTTCATCGCCTATAGTCGTGGCAAGTCTGGTTTTGACTTTGCCAAGTTCGGGATTTTTTGTAAACAAAATTATTGCTTGTTTTGAAGACATTTTATAGTTATTTAGCAACAACCGCCACCGTTATAATGAAAAGTGGATTCACTAATAAAAATATCATCTCTATTTAATGCTGCAATTGCCGCCGCAGTTTTATCACAAACTGCTAAAGGTTGGTTTTTCGTTAGAATGTGACCTTTTTTATCATCAAAATGATTTTCAGTACCATAATATATTGCTGCTTTTCCAGTAAAAACACAAGGGCCATCTGCTGGCATTGGATCTTTTATAGCACAAACTTCGATACTTTCAATATAGATTAATTCATCGGTAGGATAATTTTTTGTATCTAAGATTCGGTAAGGTCTTCTGCCTCTGATTTCGATAGTTCCAAAACCTACATCGGTCAACATTTTAATATACTCTGCAATTGGAATACTTCCGCTTAAACACAATGCTCTAAGGTGTGCATCGTTTCTTAAAGTGTCATTCATTTGTTGCTCACAAGTAGGATCACTCATTACTAAACGTCCGTAAGGTTTTAAAACACGGTACATTTCTTGTAATGCTTTTCTTAAATCATCGGTTTTAAAAATGTTGAATAAGCAATTTTGAGCAGCAATATCAATAGTTTCATCTTCGATAGGAAGATTTAGTGCATCTCCTTTTTTCAGTTCTACGAATTCGCTTTTGAACCAGTCATTTTCTTTTTCGGCTACTATAAAATTTTGTCTTGAAGCTTCGAGCATCTCGTCTACGACATCGACACCAACGACACCACCTTTTTGACGTGAAAAATAAGAAAATTGGAGTAATTCCATTCCTCCACCGACACCAACATAAAGTATTTTTGGGTTATTTATTAAATCTTGTGCGCTAATTGTGCTTCCGCAGCCATAATTCATTTCCTGCATGATTTTTGGAATTTCCAAACCAGGAAATTTCCAAATTGGGGTAGTTGTACAACACAATCCTACATCAGGAGTTAAGGCTGCTTCTCTGTATAAATCTGTTGTTGCGTCTAAATAATTTTCCATTTTTATATTCTTATTTTTTGTTGTTTATAATATTTTAAAATTATGCTACGGCACCGCCACAGCTACTTCCTGCACCAGCGGTACAGCCATAACAATGGTTGTTGACTATAATTGTACGTTTTAATAATGCTTCACTTTGAAAAGTTGATAGATGTTGAGAGCCTGGTGCTGCCACTTTTAATTCTAACATTTGATTAAAATCACAATCATATAAAAATCCATCCCAACCTACAGAAATTGTATTTCTACACATCACATTAAGTGCTGCTGATGGATTAAATGCGTTAATTAATTTGGTCATGTAATCTTCATAATTGTCCGAAACAACTAAATAATCCAGATAACGACTTATTGGTAAATTAGTAATTGCAAATAAACTATTGAATTCTATATCAAAATCCTTTTTCAGATTAGTTTTAAACTCATTTTCTAATGCTTTTTGATCTGGCGGAAGAAAAGCTCCAGCAGGATTGTAGACTAAATTGAGTGTTAAACCACTATTTTCTTTACCATAACCTACTTCATTCAGCATTTGTAAAGCGGTAATAGAGCTTTTGAAAACACCATCGCCACGTTGTTTATCGGTTCTTGACTGAGAATAGAATGGAAGGGAAGAAATCACTTCGATTTTATGTAATTTGAAAAATTCTGGTAAATCATAATACTTTTTGTTTGCACGAATAATGGTTAAATTACAACGAACATACATTTGAATATTTAATTTACTAATTTCTTCAACAAACCATCGGAAATTAGGATTCATTTCGGGAGCACCACCAGTCATATCTACAATTTTGAAAGACGGATTTGCTTTCAATACATCCAAACACAATTGCATGGTTTCCTTAGTCATAATTTCTTTACGATCCGGACCAGCATCAACGTGACAATGTGTACAAACCTGGTTGCACATTTTTCCGAGATTAACCTGAAAAATTTCAAGCTGTGTAGGTTTTAAACTATTGACACCTATTGCTCTTAAACTAGCACTAAAAGGTTTGAATTTTTCTGGATTCTGTTGTAAGGTTAATATTTGATTTTGTGCATTAGATAAGGAACTATCTTTTGACTTTAATGATTTTAGAATTACTTTTTTAAACTCGCTCATAGAGCAATTTTCTTAACTTTATTCATCATTTGTACGCCGTGAACGAGGCTTGCTCCGCCACGAATAGCGGCAGCAACGTGAACTGCTTCCATCATCTGACCTTCGCTATATCCTTTTTCATAAGCGTCGGTACTATAGGCATCAATGCAATAAGGACATTGAACCGCATGAGCAACCGCAAGAGCAATCAATGATTTTTCTTTTGCTGTTAATTCACCTTCTTTAAAAACTTCACCATAATAACCAAAGAATTTTTCACCCATTTCTTTTTGGAATTCTACGATATTTCCAAATTTTGCTAAATCGTTTGCATTGTAATAATTAGTATCCATTTTTTTTAATATTTGAAGTTTTCTAAATATAAAGTCCAGTCGTATTTATTGTATTTTAATTTTGGGTTTGTATTTTCTGGTATAATTTTTAGATTTTCACAGATTTTCAATATCCCTTTTTTATTTCCAAAATCTCCTCTGAACCAACTCATTAAAACTGGCAACGAAAGTATATTTTTTGTAGCATCATAACTAGCGTCTCCTGTTAAATAACTTTTTGTTGCAGTATCCAGTTGAGCATCAATTTTTGCTGGATCATAAAAAGCGATCATTGGGCAACTTTTTGCACCGCAATTTAAACTAAAATGAATTCGGTAATCTACTTTTTCAACTCGGAAATCTTTTTCTAGTTTAGAAGGGAAAATCTTATTCATTTTTCCCAAACTCCATTTAATACTTGATCTTCTCAAAAAACCGTGTTCTATGATATCCAAGCTTATTTTGTGACCAGCAAGAACAAATTGCTTGCTTTTAAAAAATTTGTTTCTATTTTTATATTTCTCTGGATTTTTTTTTAATGCATTATTTGTAAAACCATTGTAAAGATTAATAAAAAAGGCTTTCTTTGAATTATCATTAATTAATTGTTTTTTGAGAATATTTTCATCAGCTGTCGCGAATTTTTCAATAAAATATGCGGTGCTATCATCTTGAAACTTTGCCGATTCAATGAATTTTTGTGACATTTTGATATAATCTATTTCTTGTGCCGGAACCAATTGCATAGAAAATAGTAATATTAGCAAGAAATATTTTCTCATTTTTAAGTATATTTATAGTATGTACGTAATTACAAAATAAAAGTTTTTAAAATATGGACTATTTAGAACAAATCAATCAAACTGCTTTTTTTTTAAGAGAAAAAGGAATTGTTGATCCACAGGTTGGAGTCGTTTTAGGAACTGGTTTAGGTAAGTTTTTAGATCATTTGGAAATTAAATTTACTATTAATTATACTGACATACCTAATTTTGTACAATCCACAATTGAATTTCATAAAGGTAAACTAATATTTGGAACTATTGGTTCAGTTTCAGTAATTGCTATGCAAGGGCGTTTTCATTTGTATGAAGGATATAGTTTACAGGAAATTACTTTTCCTATTCGTGTATTGCAACAACTGGGAATTCAACAATTATTTTTGAGCAATGCAGCTGGAGGAATTAATAGAAATTTAAAAAAAGGAGATTTGGTTTTACTAGATGACCATATTAATTTACAAGGCGGAAGTCCGTTGTCTGGATTGAATTCATTTGAATATGGCGGTATTTTCCCCGATATGAGTGCGCCTTATGATAGAATTTTAAATAAAAAATTATTAGAAGCCACTAAGGAATTAAATATTAATCTGAAAAAAGGGGTTTATGCTTCTGTTGTTGGACCTCAGTTAGAAACACGAGCAGAATACAGATATTTAGGAATTATTGGAGCAGATATGGTAGGAATGAGTACTACTCCAGAGGTTATTGTTGCTAATCAATTAAAATTACCTTGTGCTGCGATTAGCGTGATTACGGATGAATGTGATCCAGACAATCTAAAACCTGTTGATATTCCAGAGATTATTGCAGTAGCAGGAATGGCGGATGAAAAATTAAGTAAATTATTGGTGAAGACAATTCTTAGTTTGTAGTCAATCAACCTAAATTTTGTGTTCATAAACTTCTCCACGATGCGGTTTCAAAGCATCTCGTACTTGAATCATGTTTTCATCGGTGACCACCATAAAAGCAATGGCCAGCATTTCGCTTTGGATTTCGAACCCAGTGATATTCAACGATAATTTTTCAATAGCAATGTATTCTTTTAAGTGGATTTCATGGTGTTCGGCGGTTTTTGCGGAAGCTGGCCCACGGAAATCCCATATCAACTTTATTTTTCTGGACATTTTTCCCTAAGATTAATCGGTTAATGGTTTAGTTGGATAATTACTTTAACATACAAAGTTACAAACTCTAATTTTAAAATTGGTTAATTTTAAAAATTGAAAACGGATTCTGTTTTCTACAAGAAGAAGTCAGTACAAAATACTACTTTTGTACGTGGATTATTTTTGAGATTTTAAAAGTCAAATAATCTGAAAATCGAATAATCTAAAAAAATGCCTCAAGAACTCTTATTACAAGTATCCCCGGAAATTGCAGCAAATGATGTGCTGCTAAAAAATCATTTGTCAAAACAAATAACCGTTTCTGTAACTGAAATTCAACATATTTCTATTTTAAAAAGATCGATTGATGCCCGCCAAAAAGCGATAAAAATAAATCTTAAAGTTATGATTTATTTAAAAGGAGAGCTTTTTCAAGAGCAAAAAATACAACTTCCGGAGTATAAAAATGTTTCCTCAGCTCAAGAAGTAATTGTTGTTGGCGCTGGACCCGCCGGTCTTTTTGCTGCTTTGCAATTGATCGAATTAGGGCTGAAACCTATAGTTGTCGAGCGTGGAAAAGACGTTAGGGGCAGACGAAGAGATTTAAAAGCCATCAATCTCGATCATGTCGTCAATGAAGATTCCAATTATTGTTTTGGCGAAGGCGGTGCCGGAACCTATTCGGACGGGAAGTTGTATACGCGTTCTAAAAAAAGAGGTGATGTAACGCGTGTCTTGGAATTGTTTGTCGCTTTTGGAGCCTCTGAAGATATTCTGATTGAGGCGCATCCGCATATTGGAACAAATAAATTACCTCAGATTATTCAGGACATTCGAGAGAAAATCATCGAATGTGGTGGACAGGTTTTATTTGAAACCCGATTGACCGATATTTTATTAAAAAATAATGAAGTTCAGGGTGTTGTTACTCAAAACGGTGACACCATTCTTGCCAATAAACTCATTTTGGCTACGGGACATTCAGCTCGTGATATTTTCGAATTGTTAGACCGAAAAAAGATTTTTATCGAGGCGAAACCTTTTGCCTTGGGCGTGCGGGCAGAACATCCGCAATCTTTGATTGACAGCATTCAGTACAATTGTGATTATCGTGGGGAGTTTTTACCTCCCGCTCCGTATTCTATTGTGAAGCAAGTAGGAGGCCGGGGAATATATTCCTTTTGTATGTGTCCTGGCGGGGTGATTGCTCCTTGCGCTACGAGTCCCGGCGAAGTGGTTACTAACGGTTGGTCTCCATCCAAAAGGGATCAGGCTACTGCCAATTCCGGAATTGTAATTGAATTGCAACTGGAGGATTTTAAACCTTGGGCTAAATTTGGTGCTTTGGCTGGAATGGAATTCCAAAAAAGTATCGAGCAACGCGCTTGGCATTTAGCTGGCGAAAGCCAAAAAGTCCCGGCACAACGCATGATTGATTTTACACAAAACCGAGTTTCATCGGATATCCCAAAAACATCGTATGTGCCTGGAACAACTTCGGTAGAAATGGGGCAGGTTTTTCCCGATTTTTTAACGCAGATATTACGGGAGGGATTTACTGAATTTGGACAATCAATGCGTGGTTATTTGACTAATGAAGCCGTACTTCATGCGCCAGAATCCAGAACGTCATCTCCGGTGCGTATTCCCAGAGATCCTTTAACCTATGAACATGTTCAAATAAAAGGGCTGTATCCTTGTGGAGAAGGCGCCGGTTATGCGGGCGGAATTATTTCAGCTGCAATAGATGGCGAAAAATGTGCTTTTATGATTGGAGCAATTTTAAACCAAAAATAATCGGATAAAAAATTTAACAGGGTTGTATTGACCATTATTACTTAATTAAAAAATAATTTTTTTATTTTTTAGTCGTGCTTTTGATTTCTAATTTTGTCGAGAAATACTTGTTTTCCGGAAACAATGGACATAGATTCGCTCTGTTTCTATTTAGTTATAGTAGTTTATATTTTTAAAAAAAGGTTAGAGGGTTAAGTTGTGGACCAGTATTTTTTTATACTTTTTACGTTGGTCTAAATTGGCACTTAGTCCTTTATTTTTTAGTTTTTTTAATCGACAGACTATAAAGAATTTTATAAGTTAATATACTTTGTAAACAGCTTGTTATACCTCTAAATTAGAATCAAATATTATTTTAGAAGGAGAATGATTCCTACTAAATAGTCTCGTCGTATAGGCAAACTATTATTTTATATTGTTATCCTAATTTTTATTTCAAACTTTCTTTATTTATAGCTGTTACAATTTAGTATTTTTTTGTTAAAAAAAATATTGTTTTAATAGCAAATGTCTTAATTTTACAAATTAATTATTTTTTTATAGCGTTAGATGTATTAAAAAAAGATAAAAATTATAAATATGTTTGAAAAATTTAAAAAATCTGAAATTTTAATTTTAGTATTGGTTTTGGCCTTGATATTTACTTCGGAATATTTTTATATTGTTTTAAAAGATCCTCAACGGGCAATTTTTATTGGATTATGGCCTCCTACAATTCTTGGTTTTTTAATATTCCTAAATTTAAAACTCAAAAAATAATATGGAAAATATAGAATTAATTGTATTAACAATAGTAGTTATTTTGTGTTTTGTAGCGTTCTTTATTTCTACTTTTAATGAATTTGAAAAAGTAAAAAAAAAAGAGGTTATCACACAAAATAAAAGAGGTATTTTATCTAGGTTTTTAGCTTATTTAGAAAGTTTGGTCGTTGATTAATCTTCTTTTTCAGGTTAGGTGTTATTTGTTTTTTACTGCTACTGCAATTTTTGAATCTGCTGTTCCATAATACAAGAACCATTTGTTTTGAAAATAGACCAGTCCTTCAACAAAACAAACTTCATTTACTTCACCTGTCTTTTCATAGGGCTTGTCCGGATGCAGAAAATGATTCTCCATACGGTCTATTAATTTATAGGGCTTTTCTTTGTCAAATAGCGCCTGGTTTGCTGCATAAGTGAATTTAGGTAAACTTGAATCATTATAATTTTCGGCATTACTTCCGTTGTAAATCAGCACGATACCTTGCTTTTGAAGTAATGCAAAAGGACCGGGTTCTACTAAACGACTATCAAAATATCCCATTCTGGGATGTAAAACAGTAATCATTTTTTTGTTTTCATTATTTTCGGCTACTTCCCAATGGATGAGATCTTCAGAGGTTGCTATATACAAATCAGTATCCCCAAAATACATCCAGTATTTGCCTTTAATTTTTGTAGCTATGATTTTATCTTTGTATAATTTGCAAACTATAGCTCCGGATTTTGACCACAAGTCTTTGTATTTTTCTTCCCTTAATACTAAACCGTGTTTTGTCCATGTTTTTAAATCTTTTGAACTGGCTAAACAAAGACGCGCAGTTTTACCATCATAGGATGTGTAAGTCATAATGTAAGTCCCATTCTCGCTTTCTATAATTCTAGGATCTTCAACACCTCCTTTCCATTCGTATTGTTTCATCGTGTCGTTGTCCGGATAGAATATTGGTGTGGGTTGTTTTTTAAAGTGCAGTCCATCATCGCTGATAGCTAGGCCTAATCTTGATGTCATGTCTTTGTCTTGCGCTCTGTAGATGAGGTATACTTTTCCGTCTTTGACAATAGCGGATGGATTAAGAACATTTCGTTCTTCCCAGTGGACTTTTTTGTTGCTTATTGGAGATTGAAAAACAGGATGTAACTGTGGTTCTAAAATAGGGTTTAGGCTATCTACTTTTACAAAGTCGAGCATCGCCCAATCCTTACTTTTACTTTGTGATTTATAGATAGAATTACCGCCGCAACTCAGTAGGATAAATGCGAATATGAGCATGATGGTTAGTTTCATAATGGTTATATAAATATGGTTTTAAGTATTTTTGAAGCAAATTATGATTCCTAGCGTTATTTAGTATTTTTTGTTTCCAATAGGTATGAAAGAGTCCTGTACGGTAAAGTTGCATTTATTTTATGGAACACTAATTCTCTTTTTCGAAGATACTATGATTTTTATGCTTTTAAGATGGTTTTTTTATATGTATTCGGCTCATAGGATGAAATTGTTTGGCTTAATTTTTTTTTACAAAAGGCAACCAATTCAAATAAAGATCTCCGTTTCTTGATTTCAACTCGCAACTCGTGGAAAGTTTTAACAGTGTAGGAGTCAGGCGTTTTTTCAAGATGAGTTTCTAGGCCTTTTTTGATTTCTAAAATAGGTTTCAAGTGCTTTCATTCAGCAGCTTTGAGTTGGCAATTTTCCTAGAGATTTCTTTTGAATATATTTAGTGTCCTTGATAAAATCAACTTTTAAGATATAGACGTAAATTTACTAAAAATCGTTAAAAACATGGATTAAATTGCTTTAATTCAATATTTTGAATATTATTTTTTTGAATCATACAAAGGTGTAAAAAAACCGAAAATCTCTTTTCGGTTGTAGTTTTAAAAACTTTTTAAATGTCTATTCAAGTACTGATTTATTTTTCAGCATTCATTTCCATATAATCTATAGTTAGGTCGGACATCGCTTTCATTCCTAATACAAAACTACCCTCATCGATATAAAAATCGGGAGTATGATGTGAGGCTGTTTCGGCAGGATTTTTGCCTTTTGGCATTCCACCCAGGAAAAAGAAAAGTCCGGGAACTTTATCTTGATAGTACGAAAAATCTTCGGCTCCAGTTGCTGCAGGAGTCAATACTACATTGTTTTTTCCCGCTACAGTTTCTAATGTAGGGAGCATTTTTTCAGTCAATATAGGATCGTTATAGGTAATCAGGGTTTGTTTAGTGATGCTTACCTCGGCAGTAGCTCCAGCACTTTCTGCAATATTGGTGGTAATTTGTTTCAATCTGTTGTGGATCATTTCCTGAACTTGTTTGTCTAGGGTCCGAATCGTTCCTGCCATTTCAAGTTCTTCCGGAATAATATTACTTCTTACGCCAGATGTAATTTTTCCAACACTAACCACAGCCGCGGACTCCGTTAAATCTACATTGCGACTCACAATAGTTTGTAATCCCAATATTATTTGGGACGCCGTAACAATAGGATCTACGGATTGCCATGGGCTGGCTCCGTGTGATTGTTTTCCTTTTATTTTTATCTTGAACCAGTCTGAGGAAGCCATCGCTCCTTTTGGACGGTAATTGATTTTGCCGACTTCGGTGTCTGCGCTGATATGTAAGCCAAAAATCACATCTACTTTTGGATTTTCCAGAACACCTTCTTTTACCATTAGTGCAGCTCCACCTTCTTCACCATCGGGAGCGCCTTCCTCAGCAGGTTGGAAAATGAATTTAACCGTTCCTTTTAATTCACTTTTGATAGCGGCCAGAATTTCAGCAGTTCCCATCAGCATGGCTATATGCGAATCATGTCCGCAAGCATGCATGACACCTACTTCCTGACCGTTGTATTCTCCCATTGCTTTTGATGCAAAAGGAATGGCGACTCTTTCTGTTACTGGCAAGGCATCCATATCTGCCCTAAGTGCTACAACCGGACCGGGTTTTCCGCCTTTTAAAATTCCCACCACGCCAGTTTTTGCCACACCAGTTTGTACTTCCATGCCCAAAGAACGCAAATGTATTGCTATTTTTTCGGCAGTTTTAAATTCTCTATTGCCTAATTCAGGGTTTTGGTGAAAGTCTCTCCGCCAGGCACTGACTTTAGATTCTAAGGAGGCTGCTTTTTTGGCAACCGTGGCTTTAAGAACGGAATTTTGTGCAGTAGCAAAAAAGGAGAAGGAGCATAAGCCAGCAAAAAGAATAATTTTTTTCATTAGTTGGTAGTGTAAAATTTGGTTGCTAAACAGCCTTTATTTTAGTTAAAAACACAGCTGTTTCGATTCTAAAGAAGGTCAGTTAGAAACAAATATAGCAAAATTATTTCGTCTGGCATTAATTTTAAATAGGGGTTTAAAGTGTCTTTTTTTTGAGTAGGATATAAAAAAACCGTCTTGTTATTTCAAACAAGACGGTATTCTTACTCTTTTATTTTTGTTTCTTCAATCGGTTTTTAAAAAGCTTTTCGAATTTCTCCATTTTAGGTTGAATTACCATTTGACAATAGGGTTGGTTCTTATTGTTGGCGTAGTAATTTTGATGGTAATCTTCTGCTTTGTAAAATTTAGTCAACGGTTCTAGTGTTGTTACTATCGGACTATCATAAATCTTGGTCTTTTTCATTGCGTTGATTATCGTTTGCGCTGATTTTTTTTGTGCTTCATTTTTATAAAAAATGGCGGAACGGTATTGTGTTCCTACATCGGCACCTTGCCGGTTAAGTGTCGTTGGGTCATGTACCGTAAAAAAGACTTTGAAAATCTCATCTAGATTCGTTACGTTTTTATCATAGGTAATTTTCACCACTTCTGCATAACCCGATCTTCCAGTTGACACATCTTCATAGGTAGGATTGGTATTTTTGCCGCCTGCATATCCTGAGATTACCGATTGTACTCCAATGAGATTCTCATAAACGGCCTCAACACACCAGTAACATCCACCAGCTAAAGTAATGGATTCAAGATTGGATTGCTTTGGTGTTTGACCTTGCGCAAACAAGCTACTGGTCGTTAAAACACACACTAAAAATAATTTTTTCATGTTATTTGGTATCAGGTATAAAGTCAAGTGCGATTGAATTCATGCAGTATCTTTTTTTGGTTGGTTCCGGCCCGTCATCAAAAAGATGACCTAAATGACCATCACATCTTCCGCAGAGCGCTTCAGTTCTTTCCATTCCTAGTGAATTATCGGTTTTATAAACCACACTGTTTTTATTGTCTTGTTCGAAAAAGCTTGGCCAGCCGCAAGTGCTGGAAAATTTGGCGCCGGAACGAAATAATTTGTTGCCACAGGCGGCACAATAATAGGTGCCCTTGTCATCTGTATTCCAGAATTTTCCTGTGAAAGGTCTTTCCGTATCCGCATTACGAGTTACTTCATAGACATCTTTGGGTAAAACTTTTTTCCATTCGGCATCACTTATTTCGAGTTTTGCAGTATTCGTGTTAGAGTAATATGGGTTTCCAGGTTTTTCAATTGTGTTTTTCATTGGGACAGTTTTTTTTATAGGATCTTGTTTCTTTGTTGTTTGCGCAGAAACAGTGAAGGTGAATAAAGAGATTAAAAATAATACACTTAAGAATTTGTTTTTTGTTTTCATCTTTTTTTTATTTACATTACAAATGTAAAGCGGCTTTTGTTTTAAAATGTCGGTTACTTTGTAATTGAATTTTTTTTATTTATATTTTTGATTCCTCTGTATTTACGAAAAAAATAGCCTTTTAGTTTTGCGGATATTACCCAGACTAAAGTGTAAATTAGAAGATTAATACTTAAAATATAAAATTAGAATATTAGGGTATTCAACACTCGTTAAACTTTTCACAAATTCAAAAACGGCACAGATACCCGTTCTTTTTTTGTATTTTTGACCTAATTATAAAGACACATGTTAGAAGAAAATGTAATCTTAGTTAATGAAAATGATGAGCAGTTAGGGCTGATGCCTAAGCTTGAAGCGCATGAAAAAGCAGTTCTGCATCGTGCCTTTTCAGTTTTTGTTCTAAACAGTACGAATGAAATTATGCTGCAGCAGCGGGCAGGTCAAAAATACCATTCCCCGTTATTGTGGACTAATACATGTTGCAGTCATCAACGCGATGGAGAAACAAATATTCAGGCGGGAAACCGACGGTTATTTGAGGAGATGGGTTTTAAAACAGAACTTAAAGAACTTTTTCATTTTATTTACAAAGCACCGTTTGATAATGGCTTGACGGAGCATGAACTCGATCATGTGATGATTGGCTATTATAACGACGCACCGGTCATCAATCCGGAGGAAGTGGAAGACTGGAAATGGATGAAAATTGAGGATGTAAAAATGGATATGGAATTGCAGCCGGCCTTGTATACCGTTTGGTTCAAAATAATTTTTGACGAGTTTTATTATTTTCTGGAAGAACATAAAAGCCCTTTGTCTCTGAACTCGAGCACAGATAACCCTTAATTTATACGTTTTATGAAAGTGACTATTTCACGAAAAGCCCATTTCAATGCGGCTCACAGATTGCACAGGAAAGATTGGACTTTTGAACAAAATGATGCCGTTTTTGGCAAGTGCAACAATCCAAATTTCCACGGGCATAACTATGAACTGATAGTAAGTGTGACTGGGGAAATTGATCCGGAAACAGGTTATGTAATGGATGTAAAATTTCTAAGTGATATCATTAAAGAGGATGTTGAGCATCAGTTTGATCATAAAAATTTGAACTTGGATGTACCGGAGTTTCAGGATTTGAATCCAACAGCTGAAAATATTGTAGTAGTCATTTGGAATAAAATTAGAAAAAGAATCAAGGCAGAGTTTGAATTAGAAGTGGTTTTATACGAAACACCTCGGAATTTTGTAACTTATAAAGGAGAATAATGGAGCTAAAAGTAGGAGATACTATTCCCCATTTCATGGCGAAAGACACCAATGGAACTGATTTTGACAGTGCAAACGTAGTAGGCAGAAAACCACTTGTAATTTATTTTTATCCTAAAGATAATTCGCCTGGATGTACTGCGCAAGCCTGTAGTTTTAGGGATCAATACGAAGATTTTAAGGATTTGGGTGCAGAAGTGATAGGGATTAGCAGCGATAGCGTTGCCTCACATCAAAAATTCAGCAAACAATTCAAACTGCCTTTTATTCTCTTGTCCGATACTGATAAAAAAATAAGAAAACTTTTTGGGGTTCCCTCTGGTATGTTCGGGTTGCTTCCGGGACGAGTAACTTACGTAACGGATAAAAAGGGAGTAATACAAATGATTTTTGACAGTGTTCTAGCAACGAAACATATTCCTAAAGCACTTGCTGCTATTAAAAAATTAGTATAATCAATTACAAAATGTGATTTGTTACTTTTCTGATTGGAATTAATTTATACTTTTTTCGGTAGTTTAACGGACTCCTGTAAATGGAAACCTATTTTTGTGTAAAACAATATTGATTTGTTTACATTTGGGATTCAAAAAAAATAGTTACATGACATTTTATCCCTTACAGTTTAAACCCATTTTGAAAGAAAGAATCTGGGGTGGTGAAAAATTAAAAACAATACTTAACAAACCCATTGCCTCAACGCATATTGGCGAAAGTTGGGAGTTATCAACTGTAGTAGGAGACGTTAGTGTTGTGGCTCACGGAGATTGGAGAGGCAGTGCATTGACAGATATTATTAATGAGTTTCCTGAGGAAATCCTAGGAACAGCAGTTTATAATCGCTTTGGAAAGCAATTTCCGTTGCTTTTTAAATATTTAGATGCCCGTCAAGATTTGTCTATTCAAGTACATCCTAATGATGCCTTAGCAAAAAAACGCCACAATTCTTTTGGTAAAACAGAGATGTGGTATGTCATGCAAGCAGATGATGACGCCCGAATTATTGTAGGTTTCAAAGAAAAGTCGAATCCCGAAGCCTATTTAGAAAACCTAAAAAATAAAACCCTGCTCTCTGTTCTGGACGATATAAAAGTACAAGCAGGAGATGTTTTCTTCCTAGAAACCGGTACTGTTCACGCTATTGGCGCTGGGTTAATGGTGGCCGAGATTCAACAAACTTCGGATATTACGTATCGATTGTATGATTTTGACCGAGTAGACACGAATGGGGATACCAGAGAATTGCATGTGGATTTGGCATTGGAAGCGATCAATTACAATACAGTTGAAACCAAAAAAGAATACTCTAAGAATAGCAATGAGTCTAATCCAGTGGTTGATTGCCCTTACTTTACCACTAACATTATCCTCCTAGATGGAGCTATTGCAGTTTCTAAATCTGGAGAAAGCTTTACCGTATATATGTGTGTCGAAGGAGCATTTGAAATAGAATTTGACAATTCAAAACTAGAATATAAAAAGGGAGACACTGTTTTGATTCCTGCTGCCATGCATGCATTCATTATCAATGGAAAAGCTTCAATTTTAGAAATTTACATTTCATAGTCGGTAATAGAAAGATTATGTGTACTTTTGCAGACGCAAATTAAAATTCAAATTTTAAAAAAATAAAAATGGCAAACATTAAGAATTTAAAAAAAGACATCAACTACGTTTTAGGAGATATTATTGAAGCAGTTTACTTGTTCGAAATTTCTACAACAGGAAAACCAACGACAGAAACAAATGCTTTAATTGACGAAGCGATTGCTGCTTTTGACACTTTAATCACAAAAGTAAATGTTAAAAAAGTAGAAAATAAAAAAGCACACTTCAAACAAATTAATGTTGAATTGGAACAAACTGCTAATCAATTGATTGCTAAAATCAACGAATTGTAGTCAAAAAAAAAGCAAAAAAAGTTTGAATTTGTTTTGGAAAACAGAAATTCAGACTTATATTTGCATCCGTAATGAGTCGCCAGCGTAGCTCAGTTGGCTAGAGCAGCTGATTTGTAATCAGCAGGTCGTGGGTTCGAGTCCCTCCGCCGGCTCTTTGACAAAACCATCCCGTCTTAAGCGGGATGGTTTTTTGTTTTATAGAACATGACAATTGATTCCTGTTTTAAGTACTTCTCTTAATTTGTATGATTATTGCTGTTTTTTGATTGTTGCTACATACTCTGTTAATTGCTTTCCATAAAGAGATTTTGCCACTTTGGGAGACATTGATTTTTGAATCGTATCTAAGTATTTTATGTTGATGTCGTAAATCTGGGATAAGGCTATATAAGGCGCCACTTCGTAGTCTCTGTTGTTTAGAGCGAAATTTGTGGCAAATAAGTATTTTCTTTTCAAGTTAGAATCTTGTTTTGCTCCTATGCTATCAATGGTTTTTATGTTTTGACTTTTTACTGCATTGAATTTTTTTTCTATTAAAGTAAGACTTTCATCGGTGAAGCGGCTATTTATTTTTTTAAATTCTTCAAATATTTCATTGTTTTTAGAACCTGTAATTGTAGCATCAGATAAGTAGCGATCTAAACTGGTTTCAATAGTTATTTTTCCCGGCTCAGCAAAGAAAGGCAGGTTGTTGTCCATGGAATTACTGACGCCTCTGTCTAGAAACAAGTACAGCATTTCAGGTGATTTTAGATCTAAGTGACTTTCAAAAACGGCGCTTCCATCAATATGAATCGTGTCAATTGCAACCAGCATCGTATCAACGACTCTTTGGATGTATAAAGTTCCTTTTTTTAATCCTTTAATATTTCCGGTAATGTGTACATTCCCCCCAGGTTCCTCCTTATTACAGGACGATAAAAGGATTAAAGTGATAAATGCTAGAATAGTTTTTTTCATGTGAAGTTAAAATTTGTTTTTTAGGACATGGCATCGTCATTTTTTATGATTTATCCTGATATCTCGGGATAGAATCTTGGCGATTTGATTAGTGTTTAGATTTTGGCGCAAAATAAAGAAAATTGTTGGAATGATTTTGCTAACACATTCAAATTTATCAAAAAAAATCCCAATTTATTTCTAAATTGAGATGTTCCTCATTAAATTATGAATTTAAGCTTTTAACCAGGCTTCTTTTAAAGTGGTTTTGGATGCATCAGTGGCTTTAAGACCTTCTTTTTCTTCGTAAGGAAGTTTTACTTTTCCTTTGATTATTTGTTCTTTTCCGTCTCGTTTTATCTTAACAGTGATTGTATCATTCTCTTTCCAGTTTTGACTTTCGGAAATCATTTCATAAATATTGTCTAATGAATAAGGTTTTTCATTTATGGAGACGATGATGTCGCCTCCTTTTAGTTCTAAATTGGTATAGAAATCGTTTAGCTCTATAGTTGGAATCACGATAATTTCCTTTGTTTGTTGGTTCACGGTAATGTACGGAGATTGTCCTTTTAAGAACACATTACCGGGTACTTTTGACATAACTTTAGTGATGCCTACTTTAGCTAAGTACGTTTCATAAGGTATGGGTGTTGGTCCTGAAACATACGTGGTTAAAAAAGTCCCCACTTCAGGATAGGTAAATGAAGTTATTTTTGCGAAAATTTCCTTGTCATTAAACGGTTTTGAAGCGCCATATTCATTTGATAACTTTTGCATTAAATCGAGAATTCCTCTTTCTCCGTTGCTTTTTTCTCTGATAATGATATCCAGACACATTCCAATAAGAGCTCCTTTTTCATATACGTTCAAGTATTGGGCTTTGTAAGGTTCAGTCAACACATTTGCGCTCATCGTTGTGAAAGGCATCGTGTCATTCATTGCATTTGCATGTGCAATTTTTTCAGACATACGCGTATAAAATTCCTCTTCTGTAATTAATCCTTGATTAATCTGAAAAAGATTGGCAAAATATTCCGTCACCCCTTCGTACAGCCATAAATGTTCTGACATTTTAGGCGTGTTGTAATCAAAATAGTGAATTTCTTTAGAATGAATGGTTAAAGGAGTTACGATATGAAAAAATTCATGCGAAACTACATCTTTCATTGATTGTACCAATTCTTCTTTTGGCATCATTTCCGGTAAAACCACTGTAGTGGCTGTAGGGTGTTCTAAGGCTCCAAATCCCTTTGCATCAGTATCTTTCATGCTTGATAAATACAACAAGACGGTATATTTTTTGGTAGCGTTTATTTTTCCTAAAAATGTTTTTTGAGCAGTCATCATGGTTTTCATCTGTGGAGTAATACTTTCAGCAGTTACTTTTCCGGTAGGCGAAAAAACACTGATCAATATTTCCATACCGTCTACAGTAAAAGTAGTGTAGTCCGGTTTAGCATACATAATTGGATTTTCAACTAATTGAGCATAACGAGCTGTTGTAAATACATCATTTGTAGTACTTGCGTCTTGATCTGTCATGGAAGTTGCTCCCCAAAGTGTTTCCGGATGGGCTATATTTACCGTATAAGCAAGGTCTTTTTTGTCTTGAAAATAGCCCACAAAGCCATGCATGTTTAGCATGAAATTGACTCCTGCGTCTATATTTGTTCCGGCAGGAGAGAAAACATCATTCTTGCCAAAGCCGCTTCCCTTTTCAGTATCAAATGTGTCGTTAACCCAATAGGTTATTTTAGTGACAGTTTTGGCATTCTTGATATTCCAGGTGTTGTCATCCGTTTTGTTAACCGGAAGTATATTGCCCTTACTGTCAAAAGCTTTTAGATCTTCAATGTATTTTCCATAATCATCAATAGAGTAGGTGCCAGGGACAATTTTAGGAATACTGTAAGTGACTTCATCAGTGCTAATTTTTGGTGCGGTAATCGTAACCATTACTTTGTCCTCTTTAACGTCATTTAAGTTGATTGCTACGTGTACTACTTCGGTTATTGATTTTGAAACATTTGCTGAAGTGCCAACAGTTTTACAGCTCCAAAGAAGAGTAGCAAATGCTATTGCAAAAAATATTTTTTTCATTTGTATTGTTTTTGTTTATTGTATAGGTCTTTTACAAGTGGGAATTGTTACCCCTTATAACGATTTTATAAAGCCAGTTATTGCTGTCACCACTTTTGGAGCAATGGGTAAGTCCGGATTAGAATAGGATTTCATATTTACAGAATCATCTCCATTTATCTCTTTGAAAATATGATTCATTTTCTCGATCAGAACTAGGTCTGCTTCCGGTTTGGCTTTTTTTAACAGTTCTGCTTCAGCAACTGACACCTGTAAATCAGCAGTTCCGTTGAGCAGTAGTACAGGTATTTTTAACTTTACAATTTCACTTTGCGGATTGTATTTTATCCATGAAATCATGTACGGCTGAATGCTTGCTCTAAAAAGGGCGGCTAACATGGGGTTTCTTAACTCGAAAGTTTCCCCATTTTTAAGAATGTTCAGGTTTTTCTGAACTTCCTCTTTGAGGTAAGGGGCTTGCTTTGCTATTTGTTCCACCAGAACGGCATCAATCGTTCTTCCGGCTCCAGCCAATGAAATAAAAGCATCCGCTTTGCCATTGGCAGCAATCATTCCTATTAAGGAACCTTCGCTGTGTCCTGCAATTATTATTTTGTTGTACTTTTTTTGATTTTTAAAAAATAGCAAAACGGTGGTTGCGTCAGTGATGAAATCATCAAAAGTAAGGGTAGCTTCATTTACCGTTCCATTCTTCATTTGAGCAAGGATTCTTTTATCATAGCTAAAGACGGCAATATCATTTTTAGTTAATTCTTCGGATAAATATTTCAGGGAATTATTGGGGAGTCCTTTTTGATTGCCGTCCCTGTCTGTAGGGCCTGAACCTGCAATAAGGATGACAAGATTCGTCTTTTTGTTTTGTTTTAAAGGAGAGTACAACGACCCATTTAACAATGGATTTATAGTAACTTCATCCTTATTAAAAGATTGAATTGCTGTTTCTGTTTGTGAATGGCAGAGTATTGAACACAAGGACAGGAGTACAAGTAGTGATTTTTTCATTTTATTTCGCATTTAATTCGTTTATTGTTTCTTCCGGATTTTCGACTTCAATAATTAGTTTATTGTAATAGGAATCTTTGAGTTCAACAATAATTGCATTTTTTTTATTGCAAACGTCCCAAAAGTTGCGTTTTCCTTTTTTGATATAAGTGCCAGCAGTTATGACCCATGGTAATTGGGTGCCTGGCATTTTCCAGCCGATCCAAAATGTAAATTCATCGTTGCTTTGATACGCTCGGATTATTTTATCTTTCGGTACACGAATCTTATTTTCAAAAGCCCGGAATTTATGACTTCCAAGAATGTCAAAAATAAATTCGTTTTCGTTTGATGTTACTGAAACCATAAATGTATGAGTTGAGACTGCTATTTTAAAAACAAAAACTCCCGAATATCAGGAGTTTTATTTTAATCTAGTTTGTTTTTTATGTAATATTTACCGTCTAAGTCTTCGTCAAAATCATCCACTTTTATGGGTTTTGGTTTTGGTTTATTTGCGGTAGCTTTCTTTTTCCACATTTCAAATTTTTCTGCCGGCAACTTCTTCTTCATTATCTCCAGGATCTCTTTTTCGGCCAGACCAAATTCTTTTTTAATGATTTCAAAAGGATTTTTTTCTTCTAAAGCCATTGTAACAAGTTTTTCTGTTTGCTCCCAGTTCAATTCTTTGCGGTTACTCTTTTTCATCACGTGAAAATTAATTCAAATAGGTGTTAATGATTATTAAATTAAATTTTTTAATTTCATTCAATATTAAGGAAAATTATAATTACTTTTTCTCAAAAGATGATTTTTTTTAATTTTTTTAATTTTTTTTCTTTACTGGCTGTTTTTGAAACGGTATTTTCAATAAATTCTTTAATGCATTGTGTTCCTCAGGATTGGGATGGGTATCAATTCCGTAAATAATTTCTTCTTTTGGAAGTGTCATAAACGTGCCAAATAGCCGATCCCAGATTGAAAATATATTGCCATAATTACTATCCGTATAAGGCAAAACATGATGGTGGTGTACTTTGTGCATGTCTGGCGATACTATAAAATAGCTCATAATAGTATCTATTTTTTTAGGAAGTGAAATGTTAGCATGATTGAATTGCGTGGCTACAACAGATAAGGTTTGGTATAGAAAAACCATCCACATGGGGCTTCCAATGATTAAAACACCAAAAGCGGTAAATGTAAATCGGATCACACTTTCTCCCGGATGGTGTCTATTGGCGGTTGTGGTGTCAATCCAGGTGTCTGTATGATGAATCAAATGAAAACGCCACAGGAACTTGGTTTTATGTTCGACTAGATGCACCAGATAAGCGCCTATTAAATCCAATAAAAGCAATCCAATAAGGGCGTAAAGCCATAGCGGCATTTCAGGAAGCCATTGTAAAATTCCAAAATTTATAGCAATTGTCCAGTCAGCCGCTTTTAATAAAATAAAAGCCAGGCAAAAATTGACAGCAATAGTCGTGAAGGTCATAAAAATATTGATGCCGGCGTGATGCCATCTTTTATAGGTGAAGTTAAAAAGCGGAAAAGCATTTTCGATCAGCCAGAAAAAAGTGATTCCGCCCACAAGAATTAAACTTCGGTGTGACGATGGAATGGTAGAAAAATAAGTAATGATATCATTCATAATTCAGATATTTATTCCAAATTTAATAATTTTTTATGAAAGTAATTATTTTATTACCCGGAAAGTGCCATTTATTCTGGGGCCAATAGGTTTTGTGGTTTTTGGAATCTGGTGTTTCCAGAAATGTTGTGTCGTTCCTTTCATCAGCAACAAACTTCCATGTTCCAATAGGATGCTTTTTTTTAGGTCTTTATCTAAATTATGTTTGAGTTGAAAGGTTCGTTGGGCTCCAAAACTCAATGATGCAATTATGGGATTGATTCCTAATTCTTTTTCGTTGTCAGCATGCCAGCCGTTGCTGTCTTTTCCGTCGCGATATTGGTTTAGTAAGACGGTTGTAAAAGTAGTATCAGCACTTTTTTCGACTTGAGATTTTAGCTTTTGCAAAAGCAAATTCCAAGGATGTGGCTGCATCGTTATATTCGAATACGAGTAAGGTTTTCCTTCGTTTCCAAATAAAGCCGTCAAACGAGGCTGCGGATGAATTTTCCCGTATACACGAATATCGTCTTGTTGCCAAGGAATATCTTGCATTAATTCGGCAAAAATAATATCGGCTTGTTCTTGGTCAAAAAATTGAGGATAGTAGATGATCTCCGCATCTGGCAAGTCAATAAATACGGGTTCTGATGTGGATTCGAAAAGTGATTTCACGAGATTAAGTATATTGGTACGCCCAGTAAATTAAAAATAATTGTAGTGGCATTCGCAATAGTAAGGCCCATTTTGGCAGACCCATTCTTGCTTTTTCATCAAAATACATATACAAATGTGTTGGGAAAATAGCAATCAACAAAGTGATCACCCCCCAAGCGGCGTAGTTGGAGAGTAACGGAATACAAAGCGAAATTCCCAGAAATATTTCTGCTAAACCACTGATGTAATTTAATAATTTTGGATTTGGAAAGTACGAAGGAATGATTTTTAAGTACAGTCTGGGATTCCTGAAATGGTTTAATCCTGCGATAAAGTAGACGAAAGCCATTACATATAAATGCCAAGGTAAATTCATAGTAAAGTTATTTAGTACGAATTTATAAAATTTTTATTAAAATCAATACAAATGGATTGAAACTGCAATTAGGAGGTTCGCTTCAGGTTTACATTCATTATGATAATTGCTAAAATAATTAAAATAATGCCAAGCCATTGGATCAGGTTTACCTGCTCATTCAATAATAGATATGCCATAAGTACCGATACGGGAAGTTCCAGTGCCGAAACAATACTTCCCAGTCCGATTCCAGTCAGCGGGAAACCGGCATTCAATAATAAAGGTGGAATTATGGTTCCGAAAAGGGCTAAAATGATTCCCCATTTTATAAAAATTTCAAAGTTAAAAGGAGTGTTTTGTGTCGAAATTGCAAAAAAGGTCACGATGACAGCACCTCCCAACAACATGAATAAACTGCGTTGTGCCGAGGAAATATGAGTTGCCACACGATTAGCGGTAAACATTGTTGTAGTAAAAGAAGCTGCTGCTAAAAGCCCTAAAGCAATACCGCGCCAGTCTAAAACGATACTATTCTCGAAGACATTGGTAGCAAGGATAGTTCCGGTTAAGACAATAAATACGGAAACTATTTTTTGAGTAGAAGGAATTTTTTTTTCTAAAATCATTTCGAATAATACACCCATCCAGACGGTTTGCATCAATAAAACAATCGCAATAGAAACAGGAATGTATTTTACTGCCAAATAATAAAAGATACTCGTAAATCCTAAAGAAGTTCCGGCAAGCATCAGCTGAGTGATGTTTTTTTGGGATGCTTTTATAACAGTTTTTCCTTTCTTAGCTTTTTGAAACATATTGATCAGCAGCATTCCCATGATTCCATATACAAATTGGGCAACGGTAACTTCTGGTGTAGTGTAGCCTTGACCGTAGGCTATCTTTACAAAGGTAGCCAGCATTCCGTAACTCGTTGCGCCGAGACCAACTAAGAAAACTCCTTTTAAGACACTATTTTTTATCATTTTTTTAATTTTAAAAAGCGGGCAAAGATAGGGTTTTGTTCCTAGTTATAAGGTGTAAATTGGTAGATAATATCAGAGTCAACCATAAATTCAGGTTTTTGATTTCCAATTAAATTACATCATTTTGCTTTTCGTGGAAGGTTTTTTTTAATCCTCTTATGATTGTACCATTAGCCAAAAACCGGTTGGGATACGCCAATAAAATCAACGAAGTTGCGCTAAAAAGTAATGCTGGAGTTTCTATTTGTAAAATCATAATTTAATAGAATCATTGTAAAGGCAAATATTGCTAATCTTTTGATGCATTTTAGTATTGCAATGAATAAGAGGAGTTTTCCTTTACTGACTTAAATTTTTAAAGTGTAATCCAGTTAAAGGTTTGTTCGATGATTCTAGTTTTTTCTTTTTGAATAAATTTTAAATAGGCATCGGCTACAGGTGAAAACTTTTTGCCTTTTAACCAAATTAAATTCCAGTTGGATTGAATAGGCAAGCCTTTTACCGGAATAATTTGTAGGTCTCCATTATTAAGCTCGTTTTTTATACCAATTAAAGGCATGATCGAGCATCCAAGTCCAGCCAGTACGGCTTGTTTTACCGCTTCATTTCCGGTCAGCACCATTTTTTTTGAAACTGTTAATTGATTCTGTTCTATAAATTTTTCCATCACATATCTTGTTCCTGATCCTTGCTCGCGATAGATGATGGGTAAGGTTTCTATGATTTTTTTTTCCTGAATTCCTTTTCCCATTTTTTGATCACTATTAGCAACAAGGAAAAGGGAATTAGGCATAAGCTCCACTTTCTCGATTTGCAGGGTTTCTGGTAACACGGAAACCAGAGAAAAATCTACTTCATTTCTTTCTAAGTTTTTCAACACTTTAGTTTTATTGGTCACATCCAGAATCAATTCGACACCTTGATTTTGTTTCAAAAAATCAGATAAAAAATAGGGAATTACATATTTCCCGGTTGATACGACAGAAATTTTTAATCGTCCTGTCAGTTGTCCCTTGAATGCCATTGTTTTATAATTGATTGCATGCACTTCATTTAGAATTTTTTCTGCAGCCATGGCGATTTCTTTGCCAAAATCAGTAACAAACAGCTTTCTTCCGATTACTTCTGTTAACGGTACATCAAATTGATCTTGAAAATTTTTTAATTGAATGGATACTGCGGGTTGTGTAAGGTGCAGTTCCATTGCGGCTTTAGTGATGCTTTTATTTTGGGTAATTTTTAAAAAGACATGCAGCTGGTGTAGTGTATAATTCATAAATAATTTTTATGTTTTGTATTACAAATATAAATAAAAATATATGGATAGCCGGTTTTACTTTTGTAAAAAAAAATAAACAAAAAGATATGCAAAGAATAACAATAGCAAAAGGAGACGGAATAGGACCTGAAATAATGGATGCTACTTTGAAAATTATTAAGGCAGCGGGCGCACAAATCGAATTCGATGAAATTGAAGTAGGTGAAAAAGTGTATTTAAAAGGCAATACTTCCGGAATTGAAAAGTCATCTTGGGATTCTATAATAAACAATAGAATATTTCTCAAAGCTCCAATTACTACTCCGCAAGGTGGTGGTTATAAAAGCTTGAATGTCACCACTAGAAAATTCTTAGGATTATATTCTAATGTTAGACCATGTATGAGTTTGCACCCTTTCGTGGAAACAAAACATCCAAAAATGGATATTGTCATTGTTCGTGAAAATGAAGAAGATTTATATGCGGGAATAGAACATCAGCAAACGGATGAAGTTGTGCAGTGTTTGAAAATCATCAGTCGTCCCGGCTGTGAAAAAATTGTCCGCTATGCTTTTGAATATGCCAAACAGTATGGAAGAAAGAAGGTAACTTGTTTCACAAAAGACAACATCATGAAGCAGACGGACGGATTATTCCATGAAGTGTTTGATGAGTTAGCGAGAGAGTATCCTGAAATTGAAAACGAGCACTGGATTATAGATATTGGTGCTGCAAAAATGAGCGATACACCAGAGAATTTTGATGTTATTGTAACCTTAAATTTATACGGTGACGTGATTTCTGATATCGCTGCACAAATTGCCGGTTCTGTGGGGCTGGCAGGCTCAGCAAATATTGGAGAAGAATGTGCAATGTTTGAAGCAATTCACGGATCTGCACCCAGAAGAGCCGGACAAAATGTTGCGAATCCGTCGGGATTATTACAAGGAGCAGTAATGATGCTGAATCATATTGGGCAAAACGAAGTGGCTAGTAAAGTACAAAATGCATGGCTGAAAACGCTTGAAGACGGAATACATACCTATGATATATTCAAAGAAGGCGTAAGCACTGCAAAAGTAGGGACTTCAGAATTTGCCGACGCAGTAATCCTAAATTTAGGGCAAAAACCAAAACAGCTTCCTGCTGTAGATTATAAAAATGTTCAAGCCTTAGATCTCCCGAAATATAAGAGAAGACCAGCTGCAAAAAAAGAATTGGTAGGTCACGATGTATTTGTGCATTGGAATGGAACCGATCCTAATTCGCTAGCCGAAATTCTAAAAAATATAGGGACTGAAAATCTAAAACTGAATATGATTTCCAATAGAGGAATCAAAGTTTGGCCCGAAGGATTTAAACAAACCTTTTGTACGGATCACTGGAGATGCCGTTTCAAAGCTGAGGATGGAGTACTAGTTAACAAAGAGGAGATCATTGGATTATTGCAGCAATGCATCGACCATAATATCGATAGCATCAAAACTGAAAATTTATATAAATTTGACGGGAAAATGGCTTTTTCATTGGGTCAAGGACAGTAAGAAATGCGTTAACTTCTCCTTTATTTAATTGGTACTCTTTCGCTAAATGTGCTGTTTCCTTTAAAGAATTTAATAAGGTGAGTCATTCCTAACACGCTCCAGTAAGTAGTAAAAAAATTAGTCCCTATGAAAAATAAAAATAAAAAAATTAGTTTGGTCTTTGGAATAGTTTGGTTGATTGGTGGAATACTATTGACAATCGTAGCACCTAATAACTTATTTTTCACACTGTTTCTAGGTTTGGGAATATTTTTCACGATCTACACATTACAAAAAAATAAAATTTCATTATAAAGTATTATGGAAAAAGAATATCAGTTTAAGTTAGTTGAAGGTCAGTTTGCACCATCAGAAGCAGGAAAAGTACTGTTTTCTTTGATAAATAGTAAGATAAATTACCATAATTTGGAAATATTTAGTAATCAGATCCGTTTTGATGAAGAGAATCCGCATTCAAAAATAAGGGTTAAGACTCTTTTAGACGCCTCTGAATACATCAAGGAACTCATCAAAGAAGCGTCGTCAAAGGATTTGGAACTGAAAATTGACAGTGTAATTCAAATTGTACTGTGTCCTAAAGTAAAAACTGAATTGAATGTTTGAGGGTAGACAATTACTCATTGCCACCAAGCATCACAAAGAAAAAGTGATTGCTCCAATTTTTGAAAAAGGATTAGGTGTTCACTGTTTTGTTCCTGAAAGTTATGATTCGGATATTTTCGGCACTTTTTCAGGTGAAGTGGAGCGGAAAAACACGGCAGTTGAAACCGTCAGAGCTAAATGTTTGGCGGCAATGGAAGAATTTGACTGCGATTTGGCTATTGCCAGCGAAGGCTCTTTTGGTTCACATCCTTCCATCTTTTTTGCTCAGTCCGATGATGAGTTTTTAATTTTTATCGATAAAAAAAACGACTTAGAAATCATTGCCAGAGAACTCAGTTTGAAAACTAATTTTCATGGAGAAAATATTTCTAGTAAAGAAATGCTTTTGGATTTTGCAAATAAGATTCAATTTCCTGCCCATGCCATAATTTTGCGAAGCAAGCCTGATGATCTAACAACACTAGTTAAAGGGATTACCACAAAAAGTGAATTGGAAGATACTTTTCAACACCTTGTGAACAAATATGGGAGTGTTTATGCTGAAACTGATATGCGTGCGCTGTACAACCCCACTCGTATGGGTGTGATAAAAGTAGCGGCGCAAAAATTATTGGAAACTATAAAAACGGAATGTCCAAGCTGTAAAGCACCGGGTTTTTGTGTGATAGATGCGAAACAGGGCTTGCCTTGTTCATGGTGTTCAGCGCCCACACGATCTACCTTGAGTTTTATTTACAGTTGTAAAAAGTGCTTTTTTAGTTCTGAAAAAATGTATCCCCATCAAAAAATAACCGAAGAACCAGGATTCTGCGATTCCTGTAATCCATAAGATATGAGTATAATCAGTAGTTCGATTCCAAAAGCTGTTGCGCTTTTAAATCAGGAGCAAATCATAGGAATTCCTACTGAAACGGTTTATGGTTTAGCCGCCAATATTTACAGTTCAAAGGCGGTAGAGCGTATATTTTTGATTAAAAAACGTCCGTTTTTTAATCCGTTAATTGTTCATATCAAATCGGCAACTGTCCTTTCTGAAATAGCGAGAGACATTCCTGAAAAAGCGAACTTGTTAGCAAAAGCTTTCTGGCCGGGACCTTTAACTTTGGTTTTAAAAAAGCAAATTTCCATTCCGGATTTGGTTACCGGTGGTAAAGATACCGTAGCGATCAGAGTTCCAAATCACCCAGTAGCCTTAGCCCTGCTGAATCAGTTAGCCTATCCGCTAGCGGCTCCAAGTGCTAATCCGTTTGGCTCTCTTAGTCCTACTACAGCAATACATGTTGCCGACTATTTTGAAGAGGTGTTACCAATGGTTTTGGATGGTGGAGCTTGTCAAAGGGGAATAGAGTCAACGATCATCGGATTTGAAAATGGGGAGCCTATTTTATATCGCTTGGGTTCTTTGGCTGTAGAGGATATTGAAGCAATTGTTGGGCCGGTAAAAATGATTACCCATGATGATATTGCTCCAGCGGCACCAGGCATGTTTTCTAAGCACTATGCTCCTTCGACGACGACTTTTTTGACAGCTGATGTGACGGAGAAGCTAAAAATGTTTCCGGATCAAAAAATTGGAGTTTTAGTATTCCAAAAAGGAATTGATGATCCAAAAATTGTACAACAGGAAATTTTATCACCTACAGGCAATTTAGCAGAAGCCGCATCGCAATTGTATGCTGCTTTGCATCGATTAGATGAGTGTACACTTGACTTGATTATAGCAGAACGTTTTCCAGATGTGGGTTTAGGCAAAACGATAAATGATCGATTAGAAAGAGCCACTAAAAAATAAAATATGGATACCATCATAAGAAATGCAAAAGTGGTCAATGAAGGACAAATACTTAATTTAGATGTGTTGATATCAGGTGAAAGAATTGAAAAGATAGCTCCATCGATTGTCGTAAATCCAGCTAAAAAAATCATCGAAATTGACGCAACACGACTTTATCTGCTTCCGGGAGTAATTGACGATCAAGTTCATTTCAGAGATCCCGGATTAACTCATAAAGGCACTATTTTTTCAGAGTCAGTTGCCTCTGTCGCTGGCGGCATCACCTCCTTTATGGATATGCCAAATACTATTCCCAATACGCTGACTCAAGAGTTATTAGAAGAAAAATACACGATGGCGGCCGAGAAATCAATTGCTAATTATTCGTTTTTTATGGGTATTTCAAAAAATAACTTGGAAGAAGCTTTAAAAACAAATACTGAAAATGTATGTGGGATCACGGATGATGGTCTTTATTTTAATAATGATGAGGGGATTTTAGCCAATTATCCAGAATTTTTGGAGCAACTTTTTTCAAGAACCGACACCTTGGTAGCTTTGCACAGCGAAGATGATTCACTGATAAAAAAGAATACGAAGGATTATAAACGACTTTACGGAACTGAAATTCCTTTTTTTTATCATTCCTTTATTCGGGATGAGGAAGTTTGCCTAAAAGCTACCAAAAGAGTACTTTCTATTGCTGAAAAATACCACACTCGCTTACATTTATTTCATATCTCAACTTTGGCGGAAGCCAAATTATTTGATAATACAATACCCATTCGAGATAAACGAATCACCGCCGAGGCTTGTATCCATCATCTTTGGTTTTCAGACGCCGATTATGATAGATTGGGCTCCAAGATCAAATGGAATCCCTCCATAAAAACAGAGCAAGATAGAAAAGGTTTACTGCAGTATTTGCTCAATAACTCAATAGATATTATTGCAACGGATCATGCTCCCCATACTATTGCCGAAAAAGCAGGAAATTATTTTCAGGCACTTTCAGGCGGACCATTAGTGCAACATGCTCTTTTAGCAATGTTAGAATTATTTCATGGTGGCGAAATTCCTTTGGAGAAAGTAGTGGAAAAAATGAGCCATAACGTAGCCGAAATTTACAGAATAAAAGAACGAGGCTATATAAGGGAGGGCTATTTTGCCGATTTAGTTTTAGTCGATTTAAATAAAAAACAGGAAGTAACTACAGATTCTCTTTTATATAAATGCAAGTGGTCTCCTTTTTTAGGGCAGGTTTTTACAAGTAGCATCAATTCAACTTTTGTAAATGGAAATTTGGTGTATGAAAAAGGACTTGTAAAGACAGATATAAAAGGAAAAAGATTGCGATTTGAAAAGATAAGATAATCAAAATGTGTAAAATAATTTTAAAATAATTAAAATATGAATCTTAGTTTATTATTGGATAATTTAACGAATCCGGCCTTGTTGTTTTTTGTGTTGGGAATTATAGCAGTTTACGTAAAAAGTGATTTAGAAATTCCGGAGAATACCTCTAAATTCATATCGCTGTACCTTCTTTTTTCAATTGGTTTTAAAGGCGGACAGGAATTAGCTCACAGTCACTTTACTGTAGACATACTTTGGTCAATCGTTTTTGGGGTATTGATTGCAGTATTAATTCCATTCTATACCTTTTTTATTTTAAAGAAAAAGTTTAGCATCGAGAATTCGGGTGCTATTGCTGCGGCTTATGGGTCCGTGAGTGCAGTAACCTTTGTAACAGCCATCTCTTTTTTAGAAATTCAAAACTATACTTTCAGCGGCCACATGGTTGCTGTAATGGCGCTGATGGAAGCTCCTGCAATCATTATTGGAGTGATTTTAATCCGATTATTTAGTAAGGAAAAAGTTCAGAAAACTAAAATGAGTACAATTGTTAAGCACTCTTTTACTAACGGAAGCGTACTCTTAATTCTTGGAAGTTTGGTTATTGGGTTTTTAGCCAGTGAGCAACAGGCTTTAGGAATTAAGCCATTTACTACTGATATTTTCAAAGGGTTCTTGGCTTTATTTTTATTGGATATGGGAATTGTTAGCGGACGAAAATTAAATGATTTTTTCAAAAGTGGCTGGTTTAGCGTCTTTTTTGCAATTGTTTTCCCATTGATCAACGGGTGTATTGTTGCTTTTTTAAGTCAATTCGTTACCGAAGATATTGGGAATCGTTTTATTTTTGCAGTCTTGGCGGCGAGCGCTTCTTATATAGCAGTTCCGGCAGCTATGAAAATTGCAGTTCCAAAGGCGAACCCCGGAATATTTTTACCGATGGCTTTGGCAGTAACGTTTCCTTTTAACATTACTTTTGGGATGCCTATTTATTTTTCAATTGTGTTGTGCCACATTTGATGAGATGTTTTATCCAATAGTACCACTTAATTTTGAGTCTTAAAAAAGACTGCAAACCATAGATGATTTTTAAACAAAAAAACCTGTAAGTTTGCGCCTGCAGGTTTCAATTTTCTTCCCAGAGTTTAAGGTGAAATTTTATCTAACCATATCGAAACTTTCGTTAAATCGGAGACGCAATACCTGATTCCAGTGATCAATCAAATATGTTTTACGATCCTTTTTTTTGAAATTTTTAAATTGCGAATTTTCTTTGTCAGATCGTTTATTTACCGATAATCGTTAGCGCAGTTTTGCAAACTGTGCCCACTACAATTGGCAACTAAAATAAATCTAATAAAACTACCTCTAATTCATTTTCTAATGCAGCATAATTTCTTGCAGAACTAAAATAATAATCTTCCGGCATCGTTACAATTTTTTCGTTTACAGGATTGTTGTGTATGTATTCCATTTTTTGTTTTATAAATTTATTGCTGTAAATATGTTCTGCATGATAGCCGTTTTGCCAAACTTTGTATTGTTGTTCTTGTTTTAAATGCTGACAAGCTTTTTTAAAATAATCCAACATCCATTCTCTCCTGCTTTCCGGTTCTTCAATAATAGTCTGAATAATTTTTTTAAATGTATATTTTTTAAAATCACGCATCACAACGGATAATATAAAACCGTTTGTTGCTTTGCAAAGCAGATGAATATGGCTGTGCATAGTACAATATCCATAAATTTCTAAGCCCTTTTGATCTTGACAATAGTGTAACGCTTGTATAATAATTTGTTTTTGATTTAATCGTGTAAAAATATCTACCCAACCCATTGTAGTTATCGTAATAAAATAAGCATCTTCGGTCGTTGTGGCTTTATACTTTGTAGACATTTTTTGTGTTATTTGTATTGTTTGCTCACTATTGTGGGCACAGTTTGCAAAACTGCGCTAACGATTGTGGTATATCGGCGCGATCGGGTTTTATTCAATTTTTAATAGTTTGTTTTCTCTAATTTCTACTTGACCTTTTATTTGACAAATTTTAATTGATTTTTTATTCTTAATAAAAACTAAAAGAGATTTGGAATCATCTGCAGTAACATATTCAGATATATTTGACAAATCTATATTATATTCTTTTCCAACTTCTTCTGGAACAGAATAAGGACCAATAATAATGTAATTATCCCATTCAAAATCAGTTATTTTAGTTAAATCAATTGGCTTTTTTTGTTTTAAATATTGTAAATTTATTTTAGAAGTTAAAACTTCATCAAAGCTTAACTCAAAAAAAGAGTTACAAGCGATAAATGTTGCAATAAATAGAAATAAAATTATTTTTCTCATTTTAATATCGTTTTATTTTCATTCCCCCGTTAGTGCGGATTTGCAATCCGTGGATATTCCAATGGTCAATCAAATATGTTTTACGATTCTTATTGAAATTTTTAAATTGCGGATTTCTTTTGTCGCTTTACTATGTGTGCACGAGTTACAAATCCGCGTGATCGTTGTCTGAAAAAAAGGATATCCGCGCTATCGGGCTTCTGAGGTTGCATAGCCATTTGTACACGATTTTTAAAAATATTCAACAATAAAAAAATAAAACACTGCCCATATTATAATAAAAAATAGTCCAAGGTATACATTATTTAAATTTTTATTTAAGTCTTTTTTAATTATTAGTCGGTATAAAATCCAACCTATAAAAACGATTACTAAACCTACTACCATTACAATTCTTGACATAATTTATTTGTTTTTAGTATAATATGGTTAATTCCTGTAGGAGCCTATTGTAATTTATATTTATTTACTCTTGAGAATGTTCACGAGCGAGACGCTCGCTCTAGCTGGGGCTTTACATAGGTGTAGCTGTTACCTGCTGGCTTTATTTCTGTTTTAACAACCATTCGATTAATTCATTATTGTCCACAATGCTCCAAGAATGCGGATGCTTACTATTGTCAGGTTTTCTATACCCTTTATTTTGCGTAATTATCAATTCTGCTTTAGTATTTCCGAGTCTATTCAATTCATTAATCATTGCCGAACATTCCGTAACATTCATCCCTGTGAAATCCTCTGAATTTTCTTTCAACCACCAATTAATATCAGGTTCAGAGTAAATTCTCAAAGGAAGTTTTATTATATTTTTAATAGCTGTTTGAGTTGTGTCGTTAAATGAATAAGGTGATATTCTATAATAATTTTTTAATGCAGTTTTTGGTGAACCTCCCATTTCTTTTTCTAGTTTCTCAATCGTATAAACTCTCTCTTCATCTGGACTTTTGTTTACGGATAATCGTATCTCTCTTTTACTTGAATTATAAACTCGTTCAAAATCAAGTGGTGGATCAATCGCAAAAATTGCGGTTGGTTTTATAGTTGGGTTTTCTGCATATTTAATCGCACAACTTCCACCAATTGAAAATCCACCAACATAAAATCTTTGGTCAATAAGTTTATGTTTAGAAGTCACGTCTATTAAAATTCTATTAAAAGATTGTTGACTTAAACTATCCACGCCAAAAGATAATTCTCCATCCTGAAAAGTTGGTATAATTGTCAAAATTCCATTCAAAGCTAATTTTTTCGGCAGTTCAGTTTGTTGTAAAACATTTTCGGCTGTTTGTCCAAGTCCTGGGATTAAAAACATATATCCTTTCCATGGTAAATTGGGTGGATAAATTATAGTATAATGGTTTTTTGTTGTGTCAGCATTGTCAAGGTAAGCCTTTTCAATTTTTAGATTATTTACTTTCTGTCCAATACAACCAAATGAAAGTAGAGAAAAAGTCATTACTGTTAATATAAATTTCATAATCGTGTCAGTTCTTTGTTTACGGCATGTAGTTCTGTGCTTGCAGGTAACTCGTTTATATGTATGACCAAATCATACAAACCCGCCCTTTCTGGGTAGATATTTATGACAAACGTCATGCTTTGATATAATTCAAATATATAAATAATTCTTTACAAATAGTTAAAAGGATTATTTAACGAAAGAACTGGTTTGAGCGGTTTTGAGAAACATTATTTTGAAAATAAAAACATCCTAAATCGCCCTGATGGCAATGAAAATCCCGCGCCTTTGCGAGGGACGAAGCAATCTGCGTGGATTGTAATGGACAGCAGGACGAGGCGTTCTTATGAAAACCAATCATTCTGGTTCTAAACAAAAAAAAGCTGCCCGATTGGACAGCTTTACTATTTTGGATATTCCGAAACAAGTTCGGAATAAGCGATTCACACCATTTTACTTCATAAAATGGGTTCTCTGCTTATTTTATCATCTCAAAACTTCTTTTCACGAAAGCCGTTAATGCTTCGCCTTTTAATAGGTTTTGTGATAATTTAGCTAAGTCTAAGGCTTGTTTTACCAAACTTTCCTGAGCTGATTTGTCTTTGTTGTTAAGAATGCTTGTTGCCAATTCAGAATTGGTGTTGACCACTAAATTGTACATTTCCGGCATATTTCCCATTCCGAACATTCCGCCACCGCCGCCAGACTGACTCATTTCTTTCATTCTACGCATGAATTCTGGTTGCGTAATAATGAATGGAGCCGCTTGACTGTCCATTGCTTCCAGTTGTACCGAATACGTTTGCTTAGGAACAATAGCTTCCAGAACAGTTTTTAAGTTGGTTTGTTCTTCTTCCGATAATTTAGAAATAGTAGTTTCCTCTTTCTTGATTATATTATCAATATGATCTGAATCCACACGTACAAAAGTCATGTTGCTGTTGTCGCCTTCAATTTTTTGAATTAAATGCGAGATAATTGGAGAATCAAGCACTAATACTTCATACCCTTTCTCTTTTGCAATTTCGATATAAGAGTGTTGTGCTTCTTTATTTCCAGCATATAAAACCACTAATTTCCCATCTTTATCCGTTTGATTTGCCGCAAGGTTTTCTTTTAATTCTTCCAGCGTGTAATATTTTCCATCAACTGTTGGATACAATACAAATGCTCCTGCTTTTTCGTAGAATTTATCTTCAGAAAGCATTCCGTATTCTAAAACTATTTTGATGTCGTTCCATTTTTGCTCAAAATCTTCACGGTTTTCAGTAAATAAGGATTTTAATTTATCGGCTACTTTACGGGTGATGTAATTGGAGATTTTCTTCACCGCGGCATCTGCTTGCAATCCAGAACGAGATACATTTAAAGGAATATCCGGTGAGTCGATAACCCCTTTAAGCATCGTTAAAAATTCAGGAACAATTCCTTCTACATTATCCGTAACGTATACCTGATTTTGGTACAATTGGATTTTGTCTTTCTGAATTTGTAAATCAGAACCTAATTTTGGGAAATATAAAATACCGGTTAAATTAAACGGATAATCTACATTTAAATGAATGTGGAATAACGGTTCTTCAAATTGCATTGGATATACTTCTCTGTAGAAATTTTTATAGTCCTCATCTGACAACTCCGTTGGTTGTTTCGTCCAAGCCGGGTTTGGGTTGTTGATGATGTTATCAATTTCTACTTCAGTAAAAGTTTTGTCTTTATCTTCCGCAGCAACTTCTTCACCCTTTTTTTGTTCAATTTTCTCCGTTTTGGTTCCAAATTTAATTGGAATAGGCATGAACTTATTGTACTTATTAAGAAGCTGATTGATTTTTGAATCTTCTAAGAATTCCAGAGAATCTTCAGCAATATGCAAGATAATTTCTGTTCCGCGCGTAGTTTTGTCAGCAGGCTCTAAAGTAAATTCCGGACTACCATCACAAGTCCAGTGTGCAGCAGGTTCATCTTTAAAAGATTTAGTGATGATTTCCACTTTTTCAGCAACCATAAAAGCAGAATAGAAACCAAGACCAAAATGACCAATAATTCCAGAATCTTTAGCAGAATCCTTGTATTTGTCTAGAAATTCTTCCGCACCAGAGAAAGCAACTTGGTTGATGTATTTCTCCACTTCATCAGCCGTCATCCCTAAACCTTGGTCGATAATGTATAATTTTTTTCCTTCTTTATCAATTTTGATCTCGATAATAGGATTGCCATATTCTACTTTGGCTTCGCCAATGCTGGTTAAATGCTTTAATTTAAGTGTTGCATCTGTTCCGTTAGAAATTAATTCTCGCAAGAAAATTTCGTGATCGCTGTATAAGAATTTCTTGATTAAAGGAAAGATGTTTTCTACTGAAACATTAATTTTACCTGTTGTCATATTTGTAAATATTTAAGTTTAATCTGATTGATTTATTCTTTCAAATAGAATACCAATTGTAAATGATGTGACAAATTGGCGCAACTGTTAATTTTGATACAAAATGATTTAATTTTGAAACTATTTTATTTTTTATCCTTTGTATCTTTGTAGTAATATTAATATCAAATATTTAAAAAGATGAAAAAAATTATTTTATTATATGCTTTGTCTGTTTTGATGTTCGCTTGCAAGTCAACATCAGCAACAAGTACAAATATAGATTCGAAAGCACAAATTGGTATGAAAGGAAATTGGGTAATCGGTTCAGTTAGCTATCCTGGTTCTCAATATGTAAAAGTGAATTCATTTCAAATTGCTGATTCTGAATGTTTTGTTGGGAGTACTTGGAAGTTTGTTTCAAACAATAATAAAGGTACGATGGCTTTGACAAAGGCAGGTTGTACTTCATTTAGTTCACCAATAACTTGGTTTGTAAATAAAGATAAACAATTTGTATTAAAAGTTTTAAATGCAGGTTTGAAAGCAAAAAAAGTTAAAGAAGGATACATTCTTATGTTAGCAAACCAAACTTCAACATCATTTCAATTAATTGATAAAATTGATGTGGCTGGTAAAATGACTGATGTAGTTTACCAATTTCAAAAAAACTAATTAATTAAAAAGATAGATATGAAAAAGATTTCGATAGTTGCACTAGCAACATTAATGATAATGGGTTCAATGTTTACAAGTTGTGAAGCATTAAAAAACACGAATAACGCACAAAAAGGAGCTGGAATAGGGGCTGTTGGTGGAGCGGTTATAGGAGGAATTTTAGGAAATAACCTTGGGAAAGGTGGGAAAGGAGCACTCGGTGCTGTTTTAGGTGGTGTTGTTGGTGGAGTTGCAGGTAGTGTTATTGGTAATAAAATGGACAAACAAGCAAGAGAAATCGATGCTGCGCTTCCTGGAGCTGAAGTGGTTCGTGTAGGAGAAGGGATCAAATTAGTTTTGAATGAGAATGCAGTGCGTTTTGATACAAACAAAGCGACCTTGACTGCTGTAGCAAAAGCTAATTTAGATAAAATAGTTCCAGTTTTTAAAGAGTATCCTGATACTGATATAATTATTTACGGATATACTGATAATACGGGTGCCGCTGCTTATAATTTAAAACTTTCTGCTTCAAGAGCGGCATCAGTTAAAAGTTATTTAGCTAGCAAAGGAGTTTCTTCTGCTAGATTTCAAACAACTGGTTTAGGAATTGCTGACCCAATTGCATCAAATGAGACAGTTGATGGTAGAAGTCAAAACCGTCGTGTGGAGTTTGCTATTACCGCAAATGAAAAAATGATTCAAGAAGCAAAATCGGAGGTGAAAAACTAACGTTATAATATACAAAAAAGAAAAGCTGTTTCGTAATGAAACAGCTTTTTTTTTGGCTTTTTATTTAAATTAAACAGTGTAAATTTGCGCTATTAAATCACGATGATGCTTGAAATTAAAAACATTTCTTTTACTTATATTGAAAATCCGGTTATAAAGAATGTTAGTTTTACGATTGCCAAAGGGCAAAATATAGCCGTTATTGGCGAAAGCGGCTGCGGTAAAAGTACGTTACTAAAACTCATTTACGGTTTATACGATCTTGATCACGGTATCATTTTAAATGATGAAAAACCAATTCTGGGACCTAAGCACAATCTTGTCCCGGGTGAGGATTACATAAAATATTTAGCGCAGGATTTTGACTTGATGCCTTACACCACTGTTGAAGAAAATGTAGGCAAGTTCTTGTCAAATATGCATCCGGAACAAAAGCAAGCTCGAGTCCAAGAGCTGTTAGAAATGGTCGAAATGACTGCTTTCGCAAAAGTAAAAGCGAAGTTCCTAAGCGGTGGACAGCAGCAGCGAGTAGCCTTGGCAAGAGTTTTAGCATTAGAACCCGAAATTATTTTGCTCGATGAACCGTTTAGTCAAATTGATTCTTTTCGGAAAAATTCGTTGCGTCGAAATTTATTTAGGTATTTAAAAGACAAAGAGATTACCTGTATTATTGCCACACATGACAGTACTGATGCGTTGTCTTTCTCTGATGAAACAATTGTGGTTCAAAACGGAAAAGTAGTGGCAAAAGGAGATTCTAAATCCTTGTATGAAAACCCCGCTAACAAATATATTGCTTCTCTTTTTGGAGAAGTCAATGAGTTAAAATTGTCTCAATTAATTGAACTTGTGGATGAAGCGGATCAGCCGCTTTTATTGTATCCGCATCAATTAAAAGTGGTGGACAACGCCATTATGAAAGTAGTCGTAAAACAATGTTATTTTAAAGGAAGTCATTATTTAGTCAAAGCAGCTTTTGAAAGAAGAGCGATTTTTTTTGAACATGATTCGGAATTAGCATTAAATCAGGAAGTATATTTGATGTTATCCTGATGATTAGTATTCAGTAAACAGTGCTCAGTATTCAGTGATTTTCAGTTCTGATAACTATCGAAAGTAGAAGTCGTTTTCAACTTTTATAAAAGTAGTAATAAACAAAAACCCCAAAGTCAAAGTGAATTTGGGGTTTTGTACTATGTTAATTTTTTTGTACAACTTACTGATCACTCAATAACTGATCACTGAACCCTTTTTAGAATTAATTCTTTAAATACTTTTCTAAAAACTGGTCTTGTTCCCAAAGCAAATGCAAAATATTTTCTTTGGCTACATAACCGTGTGCTTCTTTTGGCAGAATTACCATTCTTGCCGGAGCACCTAACCCTTTCAAAGCTTGAAAATAACGTTCGGTTTGCAAAGTGAAAGTACCCGGATTATTATCTGCTTCACCGTGTACCAAAAGCATGGGCGTTTTCATTTTATCAGCATTCATAAATGGTGACATCGTGTTATACACTTCAGGAGTTTCCCAGTAGTTGCGTTGTTCGGTCTGGAAACCAAAAGGTGTTAGCGTTCTGTTGTAAGCACCACTTCGAGCGATTCCACACGCAAAAAGATTAGAATGCGTTAGTAAATTAGCGGTCATAAAAGCACCATAGGAATGACCGCCCACAGCTACTTTTTTTCTGTTGATGTATCCTAAAGCATCCACGGCATTGATGGCCGCTTCAGCATTGTCAACTAATTGCGTCATGAAATTATCATTGGGCTCCGTTGTTCCTTCGCCAATTATGGGGAAAGCTGCGTCATCAAGAACTACATAGCCTTTGGTTACCCAATATACGAACGATCCATAACTAGGAAATGTAAATTCGTTCGGGTTTTGTGTGCTTTGTCCTGCTGAATTTTTGTCTTTATATTCAGCTGGATAAGCCCAAATCAACAATGGCATTTTCTCTTTTTTGATTTTGTCATAACCAACAGGTAAATATAACGTTCCGGATAATTCAACACCATCTTTACGCTTGTATTTAATCACTTCTTTACTCACGTTTTTGATACTTTCAAAAGGATTTTTGAATGCGGTAATTGGTGTTAGTTTGTTTTTTTGTTTAATATTTCTAAGGTAATAATTAGGGTATTCATTTTTAGACTGGATTTGGACTAAAACCGTTCCTTTTTTGAAGTCTTCAATCTCCAAAACGTCTTCTTTTTTATCGGTGTAAGTCGAAGTATACAACCGTTTTGCTTGCAACGTTTTCAGATTAAATTCACTTATAAACGGGAATTGCCCGTTTTTAGTAAATCCATTACCAATAAGATATGCATTGTCATTTTCGATAGCCAAAACATACCTGTTGTATTGGTTTTTTCTGGTTTCAAAATTTCCAGGATCAGAATATACATCCTGTGAATTTCTGTCGAAAATTACTTTTGGAGCCTGACTTGGATTCGAGGGATTTATTGCATACGTTTTGGTATTACGGGTATCGTACCATTCATCTGTAATTATAGCCACGGTATCATTTCCCCAAATTATTCGGTCGTAGCGTTGTGGTGTTTTTACCAATGAAGTAGCGGAAAGATTAAAAGGTGCGTTCCAAAGAAAAACTTCATCTCTGAATTCCACTTTGTTTGCAGGATCGCCACCGTCTAAAGCTTCAGCATAAGCTAATGTTGCGGGTTTGTCGGTTCTCCAGCTCATGTTTCTTTTTCCTTTTCGAACGGCCATAAATCCTTTAGGAATAATCTCCGTCAGCGGCACTTCATTGACTACTTTTACTTCGTTTCCAGCTTTGTCATAGATTACTGATTTTGAAGGAAAACGACTCAACGGGACAATGTATGAAAATGGTTTTTGAATCGTAGTCAGCATTAGATAATTGCCGTCAGGGGAAAAACTTTCTCCCGCATACATAGCTGCATTTTTGAATAAAGTTGCTATTCCGTTCAGGTTTACTTTGTACAATTCAGAAGTCATGATATTCTCAAAATTGATTTCATCATTCTTGTTTTTCAACATATCCGGATAAGTTCTGTTCTGCGATTTTACACCATCGGCGTTTGAAATTATCGGACCGGTTGGCAAATCTTTTTTGGCATCCAAAAGAGCTGCTCTGTTTTTTGGTAACATTTTTACCAAAATAGTTTCGTTGTCATTCATCCAGCTGAACGGACTTCCAATATTAGCATTCACTGTTGCTTCCGTTAATTTGGTGGCTTTCGCCGAAGTAACATCGATAACCCAAAGTTCTACTCCGGAAGCTGTGGTGTGCGAAAATGAGATTTTTGTATCATTTGGAGACCAACCGATAGTACTGATACGAGGATTCGTAGGCAAACCTGTAACCTGTACTTCATTTTTGTCTTTTATTTTGCGTAATTTCAGGTTGTTCACGTATGTAACAGTACTGGAAATATTTGTAATTGGATTAATCCGCAATCCACCCAAGCGCAGTTCTTCTTGGTTTAAATCGTCCAGTGATTTATACGTATTTCTGTACGTAAGCAACATGTATTCTTTTTTAGTATCCATCGATACTGAAGGTGCTCTTTCATAATCCGCTAAATCCAATATGGACTGAGATGGTTTTTGATAGGTTAAGTTTTCTTGTGCAAAAGTGGTTAAGCTCAATCCAAGAAATAAAAAAAATGGAATTTTTAACTTCATAATTTGAATGATTTTAAATTAGCATTGGCAGTGTCAATAATTGGTCTAAAATAAATGAATCTTGTTACATTTGGAAACAAAAACTTTTTTTTAACGTTTGAGTCAGATCCGGATGAGGTCACAATAGTATTATTTTTAAGCACTTCAACAGATTGTATTTGTAAGTATAACAAGAAATTGCGCAAAAAAGCATAAAAGTTGTAAATTGATAAAAAAGTAGTAATTTGTGTGCTCATATTTTCAAGTATGTTTTAAATTTGTACTCGTATTTTAATAAAATAACAACAATATATGTATCATTCAAAAATAGCAGGATTGGGTTATTATGTTCCCGAAAACGTAGTGACTAATGACGATTTGTCCAAAATTATAGACACTAATGATGAATGGATTCAGGAAAGAACTGGAATTCAGGAGCGAAGACATATTATAAAAGGAGAAGACACGACGACTTCTATGGGAGTGAAAGCTGCCAAAATTGCTATTGAGCGTTCTGGTGTTGCTAAGGAAGACATCGATTTTGTGGTTTTTGCCACATTAAGCCCTGATTATTATTTCCCTGGTCCAGGCGTTTTAGTGCAACGGGATTTAGGGTTAAGAACCGTAGGCGCATTAGATGTAAGAAATCAATGTTCTGGATTTGTTTATGCTTTATCCGTGGCAGATCAATATATCAAGACGGGCATGTATAAAAATGTATTGGTAATTGGATCAGAAGTTCATTCTACCGGATTGGATATGACCTCGCGCGGAAGAGGGGTTTCAGTAATTTTTGGAGATGGTGCAGGAGCGGCTGTTTTGAGCAGAGAAGAGGATTTGACCAAAGGAATTTTATCCACACACTTGCATTCTGAAGGGCAGCACGCCGAAGAATTAATTGTAAAAGCGCCCGGAATGGGAGGCCGTTGGATAACAGATATCTTGGCAGATAATGATCCGGATGATGAGAGTTATTTCCCGTACATGAACGGACAATTTGTATTTAAAAATGCAGTGGTTCGTTTTAGCGAAGTAATTAATGAAGGATTACAAGCGAATAATTTGCAGGTTTCGGATATTAATATGTTGATTCCGCATCAGGCAAATTTGAGAATTTCACAGTTTATCCAAAAGAAATTCAACTTGACCGATGATCAGGTCTATAATAATATTCAGAAATACGGTAATACTACCGCCGCTTCTATTCCAATCGCTTTGACTGAAGCATGGGAAAAAGGCAAAATAAAATCAGGAGATACGGTTGTATTAGCCGCTTTTGGAAGTGGATTTACTTGGGGAAGCGCCATTATTAAATGGTAAATAGTAGTACAATAAATCGTATGTCGATTCCAATTGTTCTTTGATAAATAGTCTAAGCCTGCGCAAATTATTGTGCAGGTTTTTTTTATTTAAAGAGGAACCGTTATATTTATAGTTCAAAATTGATGCAACCAATAGTAATACAATCAAAATGACTAATCGTAGAAATTTTTTGAAAACAGCTGCTTTCGCTTCCGCAGCTATGGCTTTACATTCATTCAAAGGGAAACCAGAGGAATAAAATGATTTTTCATCTAAAAAAGGAAGTAAACCTATTGTGCTTTCGACATGGAATTTTGGAATCCAAGCGAATGCAGCCGCTTGGGAAATTTTAAAAAATAACGGACGAGCTTTAGATGCTGTCGAAGCCGGAGTAAAAATTCCAGAAGCCGATCCTAAGGAACGGAGCGTAGGATATGGCGGAAGACCAGATCGAGACGGTCGCGTCACACTTGATGCATGTATCATGGATGAAAACGCCAATATAGGCTCAGTAGGATGTTTGGAGTTTATAAAACATCCCATTGCGGTGGCTCGCGCTGTGATGGAAAAAACACCGCATGTCATGTTGGTAGGTGATGGTGCTTTGCAGTTTGCGTTGTCGCAAGGTTTTGTAAAAGAAAATTTATTGTTGGAAGAATCTGAAAAAGAATGGAAAGAGTGGTTGAAAACCAGCCAATACAAACCCATTGCCAATATTGAAAATCATGATACCATTGGGATGATTGCTTTGGATGCTGACGGTAATCTTTCTGGCGCATGCACCACTAGCGGAATGGCTTTTAAAATGCACGGACGCTTGGGTGATTCCCCGATTATTGGCGCTGGATTGTATGTAGACAATGAAATTGGTGCGGCCACAGCCACAGGACATGGAGAAGAAGTGATTCGGATTTCTGGTTGTCACTTAGTGGTTGAGCTGATGCGCCAAGGAAAATCACCACAAAAAGCGTGTGAGGAAGCGGTGGCCCGAATCGTAAATTTGACCCGTAAAAGAAATAAAAATGTAAAAGATATCCAAGTTGGTTTCATTGCCTTAAATAAAAAAGGAGAATATGGCTCGTATTGCATTCAGGGCGGTTTCAACTATGCTGTCCATGATACATCTGGAAACCGATTAATTGATGCCGATTATTTTTTGAAATAAATGAAAAAAGCACAACTGGAAATTGCCTGTTTTAATTTAGAATCGGCTATAATTGCTGAAAATAGTGGTGCTGACAGGGTTGAATTGTGTGCCAATAGAACAGCGGGCGGAACAACGCCAGATTTAGAACTTACTAAAATTGTTCGCGATAAAATCACCATCGACTTGAATGTTATGATTCGGCCTCGTGGTGGGGATTTCGTTTATTCTGATTCTGAATTGGCACAAATGAAGTCAGAAATCTTGGCATTCAAAAAACTTCAGGTTGATGGTTTTGTTTTTGGAATTTTAAACGAAGACGGTAGTATCAGTGAACAACAAAATAAGGATTTAGTTGCTTTGGCAAACCCATTGCCTTGTACGTTTCATCGTGCTTTTGATGGAGTAGAAAATAAATTTCAAGCACTTGAATCGCTAATCGGATGTGGTTTTAAAACCATTTTGACCTCTGGACAAGAAACGAATGTAATTGACGGTATCGATGTTTTGGCAGCCTTAGTTAGAAAAGCAACTGACCGAATTGTAATTATGCCGGGCGGCGGTTTGCGTTCTGTTAATATTTCCGCATTAAAACAAAAAACAAAAGCTATTTTCTATCATTCTTCTGCAATTATTGATGCAGGGGAACTAGCAAATCAGTTGGAGATCCAAGCCCTAAAAGCAAATTTAGAATCCCTGTAAAACTTTATAAATCAAAAAACCCGGAGTTGGCATACTCCGGGTTTTTCTTTTTGTAACAAACTATTAAAATGAGGTTTCTTTTGATTTAGAGTAGACTAAGGAAAGGCTAGTTTGTTACAAGCATTTTGCTTTTTTTATTTAAATGACAAAAAAAAAGTTTTATATTGATCTGTTTGGTGCAATCAATTTTTGATGATAATTTTCGTCAGTTCGAGTGATCCCGCTTTTGGGCGGGATTATATCGAGAACTAGAAAATTAGTATTAAAAACGGTTCTCGATACACGTCACTTCGAGTGCGAAGCGTATCGAGAAGTTTGTTCCGTTTTAGTACACAAAAAACACTCGAACTGACGTTTTGAATAATTGCACCCAACGGGTTATATTAATAAAAACCTTATAAAATAACAGAGAAGTTTTTATCGTTTCAAAGAAAAATGGGATTTATATTCTTTTAAAACAGAGTCCTCAGTATAGAAAATTGAAAACCAGTAATCATCCGCTGGGAGTCCATATCCATTGAAAGTTCCATCCCAACTGGAATCGTTTGGCAAAAATTCTTTCAATAGTTTTCCATAACGATCGAAAATATATAATTTTAAATTTTCTTGATTTGATATTCCAGTAATGTTCCAGGTATCGTTAAATCCATCTCCGTTTGGAGTAAAGAATTTAGGGCTGTTGATAAGTTTCACTGTTACTGGAATGGTGAAAGTTCCGCAATTGGCATCGCTGACTGTTACTTCATGAATTCCGGAACTCACATTGGTGAACACATTACTCTTTTGAGGGGAACCTGCATCTAATGAATATAAGAAATTACTTCCATCACCTACAAATGGGACGGCAGTAACAATTATAGTTTGGTTGTCCGTAAACCATCCGCTGGTTGTAAAAGTTACAGAGGCTGGTTTTGAAGATTCAATAACCGTAAAAGAGACGCTGTCAGCAGTACAGCCAAAAATGGATAAGTTCGTAACAGTGAGCGTATAGTTTCCAGGTTCATTTGTTGACAAATTCTCAGCAGTACTTATTAAAGTTCCATCTTCACTTTTCCATTTAAAGGAATATTGTGGTGCAGTAAATCCACTTTCAATCAAGGTATTGGTAGTGATTCCGGTATCAATATCGATACAAATGGTAGGAACGATAAGGACTGGTTTTGGTTTTTTGGTGATAGTAATTACCATCGGTTTTTCGGCAGGACAAATCACTGTTGCTGATGTTCCTGATTGGGCATAGCCATAAATAGTGGTTGAAACAGTGATGAAATCCCCAGGGAATTTTTCAGTGTTGTTGCCTCCCCGACCACCTGGATTGGTGAAGTATCGTGTTACAGGAGCTGTATACAAAGGAAGTTCAAAAGATTCACATCTGGTGACAGGAGTAATAGGTGTAATAATTGGAGTATTATAAATGGTGACAATAAAAGGATCTTCATCAATGCAGGTAACTCTATTGTTGTTTTCTACATATACAAAAAGCGTTGCTGTGGCAGTTATTGGGGAATAAGGAGGCAGTAATTGCACTCCAGTTCCATAGGGACCATTGGAAGCAGTGTAATAACTTCCAATCCCTACTATGGTTGGTAAATTAAAACTATTGCAGGCATATTGATCTGCTATGTCATTTACAAAAGTGACTAAAACATCTATACTGTATTCTGATACGCAGCTGTTCGTGGCGATAGCAGGAGCATAAACATAGATTGTTTTTGAGGTTGTCAAAACAGTACCGGGCGGTAAGACAGGATTTGTGGGTGAGGGTCCGCCTGTAAATTCGTAATATTCCCCGTTTATCAAATTATCTAAAATATAATTTTGGGCACATCGAATAACTTCAACTGGTTTTGCATCAATTGCAGGCGATTTATTGATGGTAATTAAGAATTCTTCTTGCACATAACAGGGTCCGGAAGTAGCTTTGTCATAAAAATACATGATTTGCGTTGTCGTTACAGGATGGCCCACTGGCCGAAGCGTACCTGTTCCTAAAGTTCCCGTGAAATAATTTCCTGAATGTGCTACTGCAGGTAAATAATAGACGTCGCATTGCGGATCTGTATCGGCTAATACTGGTAAAGGTGCAATATTTACCGTAATGGTAAAACGTAAATTATCGGTACACGTTTGACCTGTGACATAAAACCAAAGTGTTGTAGTGGCATTAATGAATGTTCCGGTAGGAATAACTGTTCCGCCACCCGCAGGAGCAGTTCGATATTCTCCTACTGTTAATGCAGGCAGTTTATAGGCAGAACAGGAGTTTACATCTGTTGGAGGCGTGATGCTTGATAGATTAATAAAAACTTTAAAGATTTTTTCATCAGCACAATTTTTTGGAGACGTAGCTGTTTCTTTATAAACGTAGATTTGAGTAGTTGTATTTATTACTGTTCCAGCAGACAAAAGAGATCCGCTCTTGTTACTGCCTGTATAGTAGACGCCGCCACTGAGATCCGCCGGCAGAATATAGGATGTACATGCAAATTGATTTACATAATTCGGCAATGCAGTAAAGGGTATTATTGTGATTTCAAAAGGGTTTTCTAGTCTACAAGACGGGGTAACCGTAGTATCCTCAAACCATACATATATCCTGTTTATTCCCGGAGTATTTATTGTGGATCCAGCAGCTAATTGTGTGTTTCCGGGAGTGCTACTACCTCCGCTTTGAGTGAAATATTTTGAATAGGGTAAAGTCGGAAGCGTATATTTTGTACAATAGGTTTCGGAAGCAGGTGTGATTGCACTTAAATTAGCAATAGTAACATTAAAAGAATCTTGATTGGTACACACTCCGGATTGATTGAAAACATATAAATTAGTTGTCGTTGTAGTTATCACGTTTCCGGCAAAAAGTTGCGTTCCAGTTCCATTAGTTCCAGTCCAATATTGTGCTCCGGCATTTAGCAATACAGGTAAGGTATAGGACGTACAAACAAACACATCGTTTAACATATCGACTTGAGGTAATGGAGATACTAATAATTGAAAACTAGTAACAACATAACAATTAGGATTTGAAATGTTTTGTAATCGAACCCACAAGGTTGCGCTTGGCGATAACAATTGGTTGCTCGAATTTAGAGTTATGATGTTTACATTGTTATTAGCTCCTACTAATGAGGAGTGAAAAGTAAGTATCTTGTCCGAGGTATTTTGAGAACCTATGATCGATGCAATTTGTGACGTCAAATTGAAATTAGCTTTTAAAGGGCTTTCAGATAAATTTCTGGAGCATAATGTTGCATCTGCCGGGGTATTTGCAATTTGTGGTGGCGGAACAATAAGCAATTGGAAAGACCTGATCTCGTAGCATAATGTATTTGGGTTTTCAATTCTGACAAAAATTTGCGTGCCACTTTCCGTACTCGCAATCGTCTGAAGGATTGGTACTGCTCCAGTATTCCCAATGGCACCTCCATTAGTTAGGTGATAGGAAATAATAGTGTCAGCAGGCAAATCATCTAAAGCACCAGCTGTTCCGGACGATTGGTTAACGCCGGCTAGAATGATTATGCTGTTTTTATTTAAATCAAAATCAGAGGATGAAGCTCCGGAATCACACACGTAAATGTTAGGAACGGTATTTAATACACCAATCTTAGGGTAAATTTATATAATGATTTCATCGGTAACCGCGATGCATTCAGGTTCTTTATACGTGACACTGTAGGTATGAATTCCGGAGCTAACCAGTGGAGTAATTGTGTTGAGGTTCAGTGTTTTTCCTGTTTGTGTGGGAGAGAATACTATTCCATTTTTTTTCCAAACAAAAGTAGTTGCCGGATCTAAACCTGACGCTGATAATGTTGGCAACGTGTTTCCTGGGCAAATTGCAGCCTTGTTTGCCGTTGTGTAATCCAACCCCAATACATCTTGACCAATATTAAAACTATTGGCTTCCAGAAATATTGCAGAATCATAACCTGTATTATTTCCACCATCAGCAATTACTAATTTAATGCGGTACACATGAGTTACATCCAAACTGGCTGCAGAGGCTATCATGGAAATCGTTTGCCCATTAAAATTTATCGCAGGTCCAAATCCAGGGCCGTTAAAAGCACCAAAATAGCTCGGGTAGGCAGAAGGACAATTAGAATTATTGGTGTTATTTCGTATTGTTTCGACAGAAACCGGTATCATTGTACCGGGAATTACTGCTAAATTTACAGTACTCCCTCCAGCAGTTACATCCTTCAGAAGAAATGCAAAAGCATCAGAAAAATTACACTGCGAAGTCCCATATTCTTCGGAAGCAAAAAGAAAATAAAAATCAAAACTGGGTGTTTTGGGTTGAAAATCAAATTCAATATAACTGGCATTTACTGAATTCATAGTTATTCCAGACTGAGAAAGTAAATTAGCTTCTAAATCTGAATCGCCAGACCATGCTGGAAAACCATCGCTGAGAATAGTAGTATTTGGGGCCGGAATTTTAGTCACATCTCCCGTGCTTAATACTACTCCGCTTGAAAATGGAAAGGCAGTATTGGTATTTTCAAAATAACCAATTCCGTTTGAAGATCCAAAAGCAGTTCCTGTTCTCGAAATTACATTAGTACTTAAAACACAAGGGGAGTTCACTAAGACCTGATTTACCAGTTGGTTAACCGTATATTTTGTTGTACTTATTGTAACTGATTGGGAGTAAGAAGTATGTATAACAATCAGCAATATAAAAATAAGTATATTTTTCATGTTGTAGGTCGTTAATTTGCATAGTAAAAATAATGAAAATTGAATTATCATCTTTGAAAAACACTAAAATTATAGTAACTGAATCTTAAAAATAGTTACAAAACGGTTTTTTTGATCCAATAGTGATTATAAGATGTAATTGAACAACTTTTATAAACATATTAAGGAATTAGAATTATCTTTGCATTTTTAAATTTACATCATGACATTATCACAGATTCTTACGCCCTCCATCGAAAAAGCTGTAAAAGCCTTATTTGAAGTTACCATTGATAAGGTTGAATTTCAAACTACACGCAAAGACTTTGAAGGGGATATCACCATGGTTATTTTCCCATTGTTGAAAGTAGTCAAAAGTAATCCTGTAGAACTAGGGAATAAAATAGGAAACTATTTAGTCGAAAATCTAGCTGAGGTAAGTCGGTTCAATGTGGTCTCCGGTTTTTTGAATATTGTCATTTCAGATGATTATTATTTGGATTTCTTCGGCGAAATAAAAGACGATGTTAAATTTGGTTTTGTAATGCCTTCTCCTAATGACAAAGCGGTTATGGTAGAATATTCTTCACCAAACACAAATAAACCATTGCATTTAGGTCACGTACGCAACAATCTTTTAGGATATTCGGTGGCGGAGATTATCAAAGCATCTGGTAAAAAAGTGTACAAAACTCAAATCATTAATGATAGAGGAATCCATATTTGTAAATCGATGTTGGCTTGGCAAAAATTCGGAAATGGAGAAACTCCAGAATCAACAGGATTAAAAGGAGATAAATTAGTAGGTAATTATTATGTTGCTTTTGATAAAAAGTACAAAGAAGAAATAGCGCAATTAATAAGCGCAGGTAAAACAGAAGAAGAGGCAAAGAAACAAGCACCAATTATTTTGGAAGCGCAAGAAATGTTATTGAAATGGGAAGCTGGGGATGCCAAAGTAATCTCGCTTTGGAAAACTATGAACCAATGGGTTTATGATGGTTTTGCTATTTCGTATAAAAACCTTGGAGTCGATTTCGATAAATATTATTACGAAAGTAATACCTATTTATTAGGAAAAGATGTTGTTCAGATTGGTTTAGACAGAGGCGTTTTCGAAAAAGATCCGGATGGTAGCGTGTGGATTGATTTAACGGACGAAGGTTTAGATCGTAAAATTGTATTGCGTTCTGACGGTACTGCAGTTTATATGACGCAAGATATTGGTACGGCAATCCAGCGTGTGAAAGATTATCCAGATGTAGGCGGAATGGTTTATACCGTTGGGAATGAGCAAGATTATCACTTTAAAGTGTTGTTTCTTATCTTGAAAAAATTAGGTTTTGATTGGTCTAAAAACCAATTTCATTTATCATACGGAATGGTAGATTTGCCTTCTGGAAAGATGAAAAGCCGTGAAGGAACGGTTGTTGATGCCGATGATTTAATGCAGGAAATGATAGATACGGCGCAAAAAATCGCAGAAGATTTAGGGAAATTAGACAACTATTCTGCGGAAGAGAAAAGTAAGCTATATAAAACTATAGGTTTGGGTGCTTTAAAATATTATATTTTGAAAGTAGATCCTAAAAAGCGAATCCTATTTAATCCGGAAGAATCGGTAGATTTTGCTGGAAATACCGGTCCGTTTATTCAATATACGTATGCCAGAATTCAATCTATTATTCGTAAAGCGAATTTTGACTTTTCGAATAAATCAAAAGTTGCAATACTTCATGAAAAAGAGAAAGAATTGGTGAAACAGTTAGCGTTGTTTCCTGAAGTGATACAAAATGCAGCGCAGCATCACAGTCCGGCTTTGCTTGCAAATTTCACCTATGATATAGTTCGGGAATACAACTCATTCTATCAGGCGGTTCCTATTCTTGGCGAAGAAGATTTTGAAAAGAAAATTTTCCGAGTTCAATTATCTAAAAAAGTAGCAGATACTATAGCGGCTTCCTTTAAACTATTAGGTATTAGTGTGCCGGCAAGAATGTAATATTGGTATATTTTTTGCGTTAATAATTACTTAATAATTTAAAAATACGATTATGAAAAAATTTTCAATCTTAGCTTTACTTACACTTGTAATAAGTTCTTGTACAAATGATCCCGCTTCAGGAGGGAATGTAACCTTGAAAGCCTCCGCGGTGTCTACAACAGCTAAGACTTCTCTAAATGCTCGTACTGCTGCCTCTACAGTAGTTTTTACTGATTTTAAAATTAATATTGGGAATATCGAATTTGAAACCGACATGGAAGATGCGATGTACAGTATGGATCCCAAATATGATGACGTTAAGCTTAATGGGCCATTTTTATTAGACTTGCTTGATCCAAACCTAACGTTAAGTCCATTTATTACTTCTGTAAATGTTCCGAATGCGAGATATGAGGAAATCGAATTTAAATTCGAAAAATCTACTTTACTTGATGAAATGAATGGAAAGACTTATTTGATTAAAGGAACCATAAATGGGAAACCATTTATTATCTGGAGTGATGAGGATGCCGAACTTGAATTGGATTTTGAAGACCAAAACAAAGATTTCACTATCAACAGTAATGATTTATCTTTAAACATTAAAATACATCTTGATGCTTTAATGAATAAATTAACAACTTTGGCAGACCAAGGCCTATTATTAGATACCGATGGAGACGGAGTTATCGAAATTAGTACTGGTAATGATGATAGTCACAACGATATTGGTGACTTCATAAAAAATTTACTAGAAAATGAAATAGATTTAGACGACAACGATTAATCTAAAGTTAATTGATCATACAATAAAAGAGGCTATCTGAAGAAGATAGCCTCTTTTTATTTATAATACTATTTAAACTTCAAAATCAAATGCTTAAATTTGCGCTTTAATTAAAGAGAAAAAAAGTATGTTCGATAATTTAAGCGATAAACTAGATAAAGCCTTTCATATACTTAAAGGTCACGGAAAAATCACCGAAGTAAATGTAGCCGAAACGTTGAAAGAAGTTCGAAGAGCCTTGCTTGATGCGGATGTCAACTTTAAAATCGCTAAAGATTTTACCACCAAAGTAAAAGAAAAAGCAATTGGACAGGATGTATTGACAACACTTCAACCTGGACAATTACTAGTAAAGTTAGTAAAAGATGAATTGACAGAATTAATGGGTGGTGATGTTGCCGGAATCAATCTTTCCGGGAATCCAACGGTTATTTTGATGGCTGGTTTGCAAGGTTCCGGGAAAACTACTTTCTCGGGAAAATTAGCGAATTATCTTCAAACAAAAAAGAACAAAAAACCACTTTTGGTGGCCTGTGATATTTACCGTCCAGCGGCAATTCAACAATTATATGTAGTTGGAGATTCGATAGGGGTGGAGGTATATTCTGAGCCAGAAAATAAAAATCCGGTTGAAATTGCGCAAAACGCAATCAAACATGCAAAAGCAAATGGATTCAATGTCGTGATTGTCGATACTGCTGGTCGTTTAGCTGTCGATGAGGAAATGATGAACGAAATAGAACGTGTTCATAAAGCCATCGAGCCGCAAGAAACCTTGTTTGTAGTGGATGCAATGACCGGACAAGATGCTGTGAATACAGCAAAAACCTTCAACGAAAGATTAAATTTTGATGGAGTTATTTTGACTAAATTGGATGGAGATACACGTGGTGGAGCAGCAATTTCGATCAAATCAGTTGTTAATAAACCAATCAAATTCGTAGGTACAGGGGAAAAGATGGATGCCATTGATGTGTTCTATCCAATTCGTATGGCCGAAAGAATCTTGGGGATGGGAGATGTTGTGTCTTTGGTAGAAAGAGCTCAAGAACAATTTGACGAAGAAGAAGCACGAAAAATACAAAAGAAAATTGCCAAAAATGAATTCGGTTTTGATGATTTCCTTTCTCAAATTCAACAAGTAAAGAAAATGGGTAATATGAAAGATTTGGTTGGAATGATACCAGGTGCTTCAAAAGCCATGAAAGATGTGGAAATAGAAGACGATGCTTTCAAACATATTGAAGCCATTATTCACTCGATGACTCCAGTTGAAAGGAGCAAGCCGGCTCTTATTGACGTGAAAAGAAAAGCCCGAATTGCTAAAGGCTCCGGTACCAAAATCGAACAGGTGAATCAATTGATGAAACAGTTCGAACAAATGAGCAAGATGATGAAAATGATGCAAGGGCCAGGAGGTAAAAACCTTATGAAAATGATGGGTGGTATGAAAGGTGGAATGCCAGGAATGAGATAAAATGAGTCAAAAGCCGAAAGTCTTAAAGTTGTAATGACTTTAAGACTTTCGGCTTTAATACATTAAACTAAATAAAAATGCAATTACTAGACGGAAAAAAAACTGCGGAAGATATAAAAAGCGAGATTGCTATTCAAGTGCAGAAAATGAAAGCTGACGGGCAGAAAGTGCCCCATTTAGCAGCGGTTCTTGTTGGATCAAACGGCGCAAGTTTGACTTATGTTGGCAGCAAAGTAAGATCATGTCAACAAATAGGATTCGAATCTACATTGGTTTCTTTAGCGGAAGACATCTCGGAAGTTGAATTATTGGCGAAAATCAAAGACCTCAATGAAGATGATGAATTAGACGGTTTCATTGTTCAATTGCCTTTGCCCAAACACATCGACGAGCAGAAAATCCTGATGGCTATTGATCCTGATAAAGATGTGGATGGATTTCATCCAACCAATTTTGGAAAAATGGCTTTAGAAATGGAAACGTTTTTGCCCGCAACGCCTTATGGAATAATGGAATTGTTAGAACGTTACAAAGTAGAAACAGCGGGCAAACATACTGTTGTTATTGGACGAAGCCATATTGTGGGTCGACCAATGAGTATTTTGATGAGTCGCAAAGGTTATCCAGGGGATTCAACTGTAACTCTTACGCACAGCAGAACCAAAAATATAGAAGAATACACTAAAAATGCCGATATCATTATTACGGCTTTAGGAGTTCCTAATTACCTAAAAGCAGATATGGTGAAAGAAGGTGTTGTGGTTATTGATGTGGGTATTACCAGAGTGGAAGATAGTTCACATCCAAAAGGATATGTGATTACCGGTGATGTTGATTTTGAAAATGTAAGTAAAAAAGCATCGTTTATTACTCCTGTTCCGGGTGGAGTAGGACCTATGACCATTGCAATGTTATTGAAAAATACGCTTTTGGCACGGGAAATGAAAAGAAATAAATAAAGAGAAAATAGTTTTGATTGAAAGCCTTAGACACCAGTTTAAGGCTTTTTTTAGTTTAAAAATGTATAAAATTCTGATAATTGAAGCAGAAATAGAATTTAAAGAATACTTTTGTACCACTTAAAAAACCCTTTAAAATGGACGATTATTATTCGGAAATGTTGAACTAATATAGCGCTTGAACGATTTTCAAGAGGCTGTACATAAACCTATAGAATTTTTGAAATGAAAGCTTTTTACAAAAACAATAACGGATTAATTGCCACCGCTGAATGGACTCCAAACTGCTGGATAAATATTGAATGTCCTACCAAAGCCGAAAAAAAATATTTACTCGACGAATTACAAATTCCCGAAGCATTTTATAACGACATTGAAGATATTGACGAAAGACCAAGGATAGAAATTGAAAATGGTTGGACTTTGATCATCATGCGAATTCCTGTGAAGAGTAATGATGTGAAGTTGCCTTTTCATACGATTCCTGTTGGAGTTGTTTTTAAAGGAGAAGTTTGTATTACCATCAGTTTTCATAAAACGGAAATGCTTACTGATTTTGTAACCTATACCAAACGCAAGAACATCAATATTAAAGACAACTTCGATTTAGTGCTCAAATTATTACTTTCCTCCAGTGTTTGGTTTTTGAAATATTTAAAGCAAGTCAATCAAAAAATAAGATTAGCCGAGGACAATTTAGAAAAGTCAATTAAAAATGAAGAATTACAAGCGTTGCTTCAAATAGAAAAATGTTTGGTATTCTTTATGACTTCCTTGAAAGGGAATGATATCCTATTACATCGAATCAAGAATATAAAGTCCCAAAAAGAATATTTTGATTTAGATTTACTGGAGGATGTTGAAATTGAATTGCGTCAGGCACAGGAAACCACTAATATTTATAGCGATATCTTAACGGGAACTATGGATGCGTACGCTTCTGTGATTTCTAATAACATGAATGCGATTATGAAGCAGATGACTTCGATTTCGATTATTCTGATGATTCCAACATTGATTGCCAGTTTGTACGGAATGAATGTGCCTAATGATTTACAAGACAATCGGTATGGAATATGGATTGTCATTTCTGTATCGGTTTTATTATCTGCTTTTGGTGTGTTTTTGTTCAAAAGAAAAAGATGGTTTTGATAGAAATAGATTTCAACTTTAAATTTCACTATTCCTGAGACTATGGATTTACTTTAATAGTGTATCAAAAAGTTTTAATTTTCCAAAATAATGATTTTGAAATAAAAGTATAATACTATGTTTAGGGTTAAATAATAGCTGTATACACCAAATAATGGTCTTTTTTAGAGTTAAAGCGCCTTGTTAATGATGGCTTTATGAAATATTTTTCGCATAATTTAGGATAGGCCAAATTTATAAACTACATTTATTTCTCAAATAAATTACTATCTAATGAGAAAAAAATTACTGTTTTTATTCGTACTTTGTTTTGGTATCACTCACGCTCAAAAGGACTACCTGAGCTATGAAAACCTTACTAAAAGTCTAAAAGAGCTTGACGCCAAAAGTAAATATTGCACTGTAAAATCAATTGGTAAAAGTAGTGGAGGCAGAGAAATATGGGTAGTAACAATTTCCGAATCAACCACTCCAAAACCAGCTTTGCTTATCACAGCCGGGCTTGACGGAAAATACCGTGCTGGTACACAGATCACCTTAAAAATGATTGATAACGTATTGAAAAACGAGAAGTTAGCTGCAATTTTAAAAGAAAAAACGATTTATTTTGTTCCTGCTGTAAATCCGGATGCCATAGATGCTGCTTTTGGTGCTGTAAAAATGGAAAAGCGCGGTAACGATACCAAAACAGATGATGACAGAGACGGTAAAATAGGCGAAGACCCTTTTGAAGATTTAAATAAAGATGGTTTAATTACGCAACTTCGGATTGAAGATGTAACAGGAAGTTTCATTGAAAGCCCAGAGGATTCCCGTGTTTTAATAAAAGCAGATCCAACAAAAAATCAGGTTGGCAAGTATGTTTTAATTTCAGAGGGAATTGATACCGATAAAGACGGAATGTTTAATGAAGATTTTTCAGGAGGAGTCAATATCGACAAAAATTTTACTTTTGACTATCCTGCTTTCGAAAAAGGGGCAGGAGTTTATGTAGCTTCTGAGCCAGAAACTAGGGCACTTCTTGATTTTTTATATTTGAATCAGAATATTTATGGTGTACTTACTTTTGGGATGCACAATAATTTATCTGAGACTCCAAAGTATGATAGTAAGTTAGCTAGTTCTAGAATTATTAAAGGATGGTTAGAAAAAGATAGTAAAGCAGCAGAGCAGGTTTCTAAATTATATACCCAAAAAGCGGCAATCAAAGGCGGCCCTAAAATGCCGATGACCAAAGGAAATTTTGCGCAAGCCGCTTATTTCCATGCAGGGAGATTCAGTTTTTCAACACCAGGCTGGTGGGTTCCTAAAGTAGAGGCTAAAAAAGATTCGCTGTATTCTAAATTAGAAAAGCCAGCAGAAAAAGATAAAGAGGAATTGAATTCAGAAGTCTCTTTTTTAAAATGGGCTGATAGCCAAAATATAAAAAATGTTTTTGTTGACTGGTCAGTTATTAAACATCCTGATTTTCCAAATCAAAAAGTAGAAGTAGGAGGTTTTATCCCTCATGCTCTGAACAATCCACCTGTGAAATTTTTAGAAGAAACAGCGAATAAACATGTGCTTTTTGTGGAAGAACTTTTGGCAGCCATGCCAAAAATTGAAACAAATGTTCCCGAAGTAGAAAAGATAAAGGAGAACTTATACCGCGTCACTATAAAAGTGGCCAATAAAGGGTTGCTGCCTACTTATACTGAAATAGGAGACAAAATCCGATTTGTTTCTAAAATGAAAACAGAAATTCTACTCCAAAAAAATCAAATCATGGTTTCTGGCAGGAAATATTTTATCCGTAATAGTATGCAAGCGGATGAATCAGAGGAATATTCATGGCTGATTTCAGGTACAGGAAAAGTGACGATCACTACAGGTTGTGCCACTGCAGGATTTAAAGAGGTAATTGCTGATTTGAAATAATAAGTTGACTTCAAAAAAATAAAAAAGGATATTGAATCCTCATCGATAAAAAGTAAAAAAATGAAAAAATACATACTATTCAGCTTGTTCAGTTTTGTTTTTTGGGTTACTAATGCTCAAAAAAATGGTATTGCTCCACAAGATTTAAATGGCATCCGTGCCATTGGTTCCCCTGCTAATCCCAAAGTAAAAATGACTTGGGATCAGTACCATGATTATGCACAGGTGACTCAGCTAGGAAGAGATTTGGTGAAGGCCTATCCAAATTTAGTTAAAATGGAATCCGTAGGGAAATCCTATGAAGGAAGAGATCTTTGGGTATTAACGATCTCTGATTTCGATTCCGATAAAGTTGAAAACAAGCCTGGTTTTTATATCGATGGCGGAATTCACGCAAATGAAATGCAAGGTGTTGAGGTTGCCATGTATACGGCATGGTATTTAGCGGAGAGTTTTCAAACTATTAAATTCATAAATACTTTATTAAAAGAAAAGGTGTTTTATATTGTAATGACTATCAGTCCTGACGGGCGGGAAAATTTTATTTACAAACCGAACAACTCTAATACCTCTCGTTCAGGAATGCGTCCTTTTGATAATGATGGTGACGGTCTGGTGAATGAAGATACGCTTGATGATTTAGATAACGACGGGAATATCGTGATGATGCGCAGAAAATCAAAAACAGGACGATGGAAAACAGATCCTAAATATCCTACTCGCATGTATCAGGTCAAAGGAGATGAAATAGGAGACTATGAAATGTTAGGGTATGAAGGTTTAGATAACGATAAAGATGGTTTAGTAAATGAGGATTTGATTGGGATGTATGATCCAAACCGAGATTGGGGATGGAATTGGCAACCTAATTATGTTCAAAATGGGGCATTGTTTTATCCAGGTACACTTCCTGAAACCCGTGCTATAAAAGCCTTTATTATCAATCATCCCAATATTGCCGGAGCACAAAGCTACCATAATTACGGCGGAATGTTTTTAAGAGGTCCTGGCGCTGCAGAAGACGATGCGTTATTTGCTCCACAAGATATTGAAGTGTACGATAATATTGGAAAGTTAGGAGAAAAAATGATTCCGGGTTATAATTATTTTGTAATTCACAAAGACTTGTACACTGTTTATGGTGGAGAAATTGATTTTTTGTCTTTGACTCGAGGGATATTTACTTTTAGTAATGAATTGATGACTTCCTATAAGTTATTTAACCAAAAAAATACCGCTGGACGATGGGATAATGATGAATTCAATGAATTTGATAAATACCTGTTGTTTGGTGATGGCTATGTAGAATGGAAGGAGTTTAATCATCCGCAGTTTGGCGATATTGAAATAGGCGGTCCTAAAAAGAATTACATTCGGAATCATCCGGGGTTCATGATTCAGGAAGATGCACACAGAAACATGGCGTTTTCATTGTACCATGCGTATCAGACTCCAAAATTAGAAATTGTAGGTATTGAAACTGAAAAGCTTTCAGGGGATTTAGTTGCAGTGACTGCCACAATTATGAATACAAGGATCATTCCAACCCATTCGCGACATGATGTAAAAAACAAGATAGAGCGTCCTAATTATATCAGTTTAGCGGGTAGTACCATTGTAGCGGGTATGACAGTTCAAAACGAAGATTTGAATTTATTTACAGAACAAAAATTCAGTCCAGAGACCATTGCAGTACCTATTATTGAAGGGATGGGTAATGTAAAAGTAAGATGGATCGTTAAAGGAAATCCTTCAGGAGCAACGGTAAACGTTTCCAGTGCCAAAGGCGGAACAGTCTCTGAAAAAGTAAAATAGAAAATGTACTTATACAAAAGGAGATTATTAAAAGTTAATTTTGATAACCTCCTTTTTTATTTTGAAGAGTTGATGTTGAATGGAAATTATAAAAAAATAACGTCATTAATATTTATAATCTTATTTCTTCTATGTCTTTGATAGAATAGTTTATATGTTGAGAAAAATTATTAAATACAATAAAAATGAAAATTACAAATAGAGATATAAAAATATTTTTCTTAGGATTTGCTACCTTTTTTATTACCGAAACAATCTACGACTGGGATTCTACTATTGGTTCGATTAAAAGAGGTTGGGATGCGGGCTCAAAATAGATTTGTAGAAAACGAAATTTTTGACACTAATCTTTTCCTTTAAATAGAAGACATTTCCATTTAATAAACATTTATTCTGTAAATTATATTAAAATTAAATCGGTTTATATTTTAAAATCTAAAATAATAACTAACTTTGTATTCCAAAGTACTTTATTTATGAGCCAAAAACATCAAGAAGATTTATCGCATATTCGTTCCATGATGGAGCGTTCTTCCAGATTTATTTCATTAAGTGGCCTGTCAGGAGTATTTGCCGGGTTATTTGCATTAGCGGGATCATTTTATGTGTATCAATTGTTTAAAAATAATGGTATTGAATATTTTGATGGTAGTCAAAAGATGTATAGCTATGATTTAATAACCGAATTAGTTTTCATTGCTTTGGTGATTTTGATCTTAGCATTGGGATCCGGTATGTTTTTTACTTTGAGAAAAAGTAAAAAGTTTGATTTGCCGGTTTGGACTACTACTACAAAGAAGATGGTACTAAATCTAGCGATTCCTTTATTAGTTGGAGGCGTATTTTGTACAGCACTTTTATATCATCAATTATTTGCTTTAATTGCTCCTGTTACTTTATTATTTTATGGTTTAGCACTTGTTAATGCTGGAAAATATACTTTTTCGGATATAAGATACTTGGGTATATGTGAGATTATTTTAGGATGTATTTCCCTTTTTTATCTTGGATTTGGACTTGTTTTTTGGGCAATAGGATTTGGAATTTTGCATGTTCTATACGGATTAGTTATGTTCAAAAAATATAAATAGAAATGGGAATCATTGACACATTAAATAAAAGCTTCGAAAGTCGAGTCAGATTAGGCATTATGTCTGTTCTGATGGTAAACGACTGGATTGATTTTACCGAAATGAAATCGTTATTGAATAGTACAGATGGAAATTTAGCCAGTCATTCTTCAGCATTAGAAAAATCAGGATACATAGAAATAAAAAAAGAATTTGTCGGTAAAAAACCAAAAACTTCATATCGTGTTACCAATAGGGGTAGAGTTGCTTTTGTTTCGCACTTGAATAGTCTTGAAAAATTAATCAAATCCAAATAACTCGTTTTTTTAACTTATTACTTTGAATTAAAAAGTACTTTAAATTTTTATTATGAAAAAATTACATTTTATTTTAACCAGTAGTTTGGTTTTTACACTGCTTTTTTACAACGAGGATTTGGGTCTCAATTGGGCCATTTTCGGGATGTTGCAAACCGCCTTAATATGTTATTTTTTTCAAGAGAAATTCACCAGCAGGATGCATTTGCTTTTAGTAGTGACATCGGTTATGTCTTGCTTTGCATTTGCCTGGTATGGAGACCTTTCATCATTTTTTGCCATGGCTTTGTCGATTATTTTTTTACAATTCAAAACTCAGGAGCCAAAACTTAAATTGTTACAGGCTCTTCCTTTGGTGTTTATCAACGGAATCGCTTCGTTAGGGCGCATATTTATGTTCAGCCAATATCTTCCTAAGCCAAAAATAAACAACGGTTTTGTTAAAAAACTGATTGCTTATTTTGTTATTCCATTCCTATTTCTTGGGTTATTCTTAATTGTATATTCTTTTGGAAGCGATCATTTTTCCTCTTTCTTTACTGATTATTATTTAGATATAGATCCTTGGCAAGTATTTGTACTGACCGTTTTAGGTTTTTTTATTTCATTCACTTTATGGAATTATTGGATTCCGGAGGTTTGTTATAAAAAGAATGATTTACTGGACAATGATTTTAAGGATGAAGCCAAAATGCAAAATCTAAATTCATTTTCATTTCTTGATTTGGATTTCGAAAGAAAGAGTGGCGAGATTACCTTAGTGCTTTTGAATGTTATGCTTTTGGTGTTTATAGCGACCTATAACTACGAGCAGTTTTTTGAAACAATTCAAACATCCACATTAAGCGCAGCTACTCACGAAAGAGTAAATGCTGTCATTTTTTCTATCGTTATGGCGGTAGGTGTGGTCTTGTTTTATTTTAAAGGAGGATTTAATTTTGATGTAAAAGCAAATAATTTGAAACGATTAGCTAAAATTTGGATTCTTCTAAATGGAATTTTAATTATTAGTACGCTCATCAAAAACTCCGAATATATTTCTAATTTTGGTTTTACCTATAAAAGAGTGGGTGTATTTGCTTTTCTGATTTTGGCAATTATTGGATTAATTTTTACCTTTTTAAAAATTATAAATCAAAAAACGAATGCCTATCTTTTCAGTCAAATGATTTGGTATTTTTACGGAACGATTCTTTTATGCAGTTTTGTGAATTGGGGGAATCTAATTACAAATTATAACATTTCAGTAAACAAAGGGGTAGAGCCTATGTTTTTATCCGGATTAAATTTTAATGATGAAATACGTAGAGCCTATTTTTTACGAAATAATTTAAATGGTCAATACATTGAACTTACAAGAGAGAAGGAAATTAGTCGCATGCAATCCAATTCTTTTTTGTCTAAAGCGTTGTATTATGAATTTGTAACTAGTAAGTAAAAGTAAAATCCCATTCAGATGTGAATGGGATTTTTTTTGTTTAATAATCGCCTCGTCCTTTAAATCTAGGATCATCTCTTTTGATAAATTCCGTTCTTCTTTTTGGTACTTCTACTTTTGGTAAACTGGCTTCTTCGGTTTTGATTGAAGGTTCGATGAGTTCGTTTAATTCTTTGATTTCGGCATCAGTCAAATCACGGAAACGACCCACAGGAATGTCCAGCGAAATATTGATAATTCGGATGCGTTTTAATGCCGTAACTTCATACCCCAGGTATTCACACATTCTACGAATTTGACGGTTTAAACCTTGTGTCAACACGATTTTAAAAATGGTAGAACTAATTTTTTCTACCTTACATTTTCGGGTGACGGTGTCTAAAATAGGCACGCCATTTCCCATTTTCTCGATAAAACGATCGGTGATGAGTTTGTTGACTGTTACGGTATATTCTTTTTCGTGATTGTTTCTTGCACGTAATATTTTATTGACGATATCGCCGTCATTGGTCATGAAAATCAATCCTTCACTGGCTTTGTCCAATCGTCCTATAGGAAATATACGTTTGGGGTAATTGATGTAATCTACAATATTATTGCGAACCTCCAGATTTGTAGTGCATTCAATTCCTACCGGTTTGTTGAAAGCAAGATAAACAGGTTTTTCATTTTGCTCACGGATTAGTTTACCGTCAATACGCACTTCATCATGGGGAGAAACTTTGGTTCCTAATTCCGGTACGACTCCATTGAGTGTTACACGACCTTCTGCAATGATTTTGTCAGCTTCGCGACGAGAGCAATACCCGGTTTCTCCTATGAATTTATTGAGGCGTTTTAGATTTTCTTCCATGATGCAAAAGTAATGAATTTGGAAATAGTTATACCAGTTTTGTATAATCTTTGTCATTTGGACGAAGCAGAAATGGCATAACGATCCTAATATTCTGTTGAGGTTTGTGCTACTCCGTTTCAAATAAAAAGTGAGAGACTTTTTTATATAATTCATCGTCATGCATACTATGCCCTAACCCATTCGTTTCAATAAAAATAGAATTTTTCCAGGTGTTGGCTATTTTTTTTCCTTCTTCAAATAAAACAACAGTGTCATCTGTGTCATGAGCGATTAATCCTTTTGTTTTTATTTTAGTTGCAAAATGCTTGGCTGAGAATTTTTCTAGTTTTAGTTTAAAATGATTTAGATAATGTGCTTCAAGTCCTTTTGAAATTTTAGAATTTAAACTTAACATGGCAGTATAATTATCGAGAATAATTTTGAAATCACTCGGAGATCCTAAAATCACCATTTTCTCAATAGTATTGTTTTGATAAACAGATTGATAATACAAGCAGGTTTTTCCTCCTAAGGAATGACCAATTAGGTATTGCGGTTTAAATCTTTGAACTATAAAATCAATAGATTTAGCATACTGGGGAATATTAAATTCCTTTCCACTTGATAAGCCATGAGCAGGAGCGTCGATTGCTATGATTGTACTACCGGATTTTTTTAAATAAGGCACCATTTTTTTCCAGCGGGAGGCATTGCTTTCCCATCCATGCACGAGGAGTATTACAGTATTATTTCCTTTCCAAGTATAGGTTTGAATGTCGTGTCCGTTATGCTGAAAAGTTTCCGCATCTGTTTCTTGTAGTATTTTTGGAAGTTTTGCAGCAGTAAGCCTGCCTTCGCGGGGTTCGCTAAAAAGAGAATAAGCAAGTTGGGTTGCCTTGTCAAGAAATACGTAGCTTAATAAATTTACGTATAATCCAATAGTTTTAGTAAACAGATAATAAAGTGTTTTTTTCATAAAAAAAAAAGTCCCGATTGGTATCGGGACTTAACTATAATTAGAATTTAGAAAACAATTGTTCCATTTTCTCTTTTTCTTCGTCAGCCAATACACTGTCGACTAATATTCTTCCGGAGTGTTCATCAGTAATGATTTTTTTTCTGGAAGCAATTTCTACCTGTGTTTGTGGGGGTATCGTGAAGAAAGATCCTGCAGAGGCTCCTCTTTCGATAGAAACAACAGCTAAACCATTGCGAACACTTGTTCGGATTCTAGTGTATGCTTTTAGCAATCTTTCTTCTATTAAAGCTTGGTATTCTTGTGATTTCTCAGTTAAGAATGCTTCTTCTTTAGCTGTTTCAGCCATGATGGCGTCTAGCTCTGATTTTTTATGCTTTAAATGATTTGATTTAGCTTCTAATCTTTCTTTAGAACTAGAAATTACTTCTTTCTTGTGTTCGATTGAAGCTTTCATTTCTTTAATTTGTTTTTCAGACAATTGAATTTCTAATTCTTGAAATTCAATTTCTTTAGTCAACGAATTAAATTCTCGGTTGTTACGAACCGTTTCTTGTTGCTTAGTATATTTTTTGATGGACTCTTTGTGCTCATCAATTGCATTCTTTTTTACTTTGATTAGATCCTCAACAACTTCGAGTTCTCCTTTCAGTTTTTCTGAACGGGTGCTTAAACCTGCAACTTCATCCTCTAAATCGTCTACTTCTAAAGGAAGTTCTCCTCTTACGTTTCTGATTTCGTCAATTCTAGAGTCAATAAGTTGTAAATCATAAATTGCTCTTAACTTGTCCTCAACACTTAATTCTTTCGTATTCGCCATATTCTATAAGTACTTAACTGGATTTGAATTTTCTTCTGATAAAATAATTGCAAAATTAAGGATTTTTTTCCGAAGATACTCAACAATATAATTTTTTGTATAGCGTTCGCTTTCAAAATGTCCTATATCGGCCAAAAGCAACTTGTTTTCGGCCTCATAAAATTGATGGTACTTCAAATCGGCCGTCAAATATGCGTCTGCTCCGGCCTGAATTGCATTTTTTATGGCAAAACTTCCCGCTCCGCCAAGCACAGCTACTTTTTTAATTGTTGCACCTGTAAAACCGGAATGTCGAATTCCGCCGCACTCCATTTTTTCTTTTGCAAAAAGCAGAAACTCTTTTTCATTCATGGGATTTTTTAATTCGCCTATTATGCCTAAGCCAATATTTTGGTGTTGGTTTTGCAATTCATAAATTTCATAGGCCACTTCCTCATAGGCGTGGCTATTGAATAAGGCTTTCAGGATTTTGTTTTCCAAATGTTTTTCGAAAGTGACTTCGATTTTGATTTCGTTTCCTTGTACAAATTCAAATCGTTCTCCAATTTGCGGATTGCTGTGCTGGTTTCCCATGTAGGTTCCAATTCCTTCCGAATTAAAACTGCAGTTTTCATAGTTTCCAATAGTTCCCGCTCCTGCCTCAAAGAGGGCATTTCGTACTTCTTCCGCATTTTCAGGAATCGTGTAGGTTACTAATTTCCGAATGAAGTTTTGCTTTGGAATCAGGATTTTTGTATGTATTAATCCTAATGCATCACTAAACATTTTATTTACACCTTCCTGATGATTGTCCAGCGCAGTGTGAACGGCATATATAGCTATGTCATTTTTTATGGCTTTGATAACAGCGCGTTCCACGTAGTTTTTACCCGTTATTTTTTTCAATCCAGAAAATAAGATGGGATGAAAACAAACCACCAGATTGCATTTTTTTGCAATCGCTTCGTCAATTATATTTTCTAAAGCATCATGGCAAACTAAAATACCTGTAGCCTCCGTTTCCTGATCGCCAACCAATAGTCCTACATTGTCAAAATCTTCAGCATAGGCGAGTGGCGCCATTTCTTCGAGTACGTCTATTATTTCTTTGATTTTCATATTTTTGACTCTGATTTACACAGATATATTTTTATACACAGATTCAAAGTTATTTTTAATTTGCGAAAATTTGTGAAATCTGTGTTAGATTTTTAAATCAAAGATAATTTATTCTACTTTCGTAAAATGAATTTACTTCGAAAATTACTATTCCCTTTTGCCGTTTTGTATGGTCTAGTAACGTGTATTCGGAACTTTCTTTTCGATAAAGGGGTTTTAAAATCATACTCGTTTGAATTGCCTATTATTGCTGTTGGGAATCTTAGTGTTGGAGGAACCGGAAAAACGCCCCAAATTGAATATTTGATTCGCTTTCTTTCGGATAAATATAAAATTGCTACACTAAGTAGAGGCTATAAAAGGCAATCTAAAGGTTTTATTTTGGCAGAAGCCACTTCGAATGCAGAAACCTTGGGAGATGAACCTTTTCAGTTTTATCAAAAATTCCCATCGATTCAAGTTGCGGTTGATGCCGACAGAAAAAATGGAATAGAGCAATTGCTTTCGCAATCCATAAAACCAGAAGTGATTTTGCTTGATGACGCTTTTCAACATCGAAAAGTAAAAGCGGGTTTTTATATTTTATTGACTTCTTATGGTGATTTATATTCGGATGATTGTATGTTGCCAACCGGGAATTTACGCGAAAGCCAAAGCGGAGATGCAAGAGCAAACGTGATTATTGTAACCAAATGCCCTTTTAATCTTTCATCAGAGGAACAGGAAGATATTAAAAAGAGATTGAATCTTACGACAAATCAAGAATTATACTTTACTTTTATAGCATACGATGGTTATATTTATGGGGAAAATTTAAAGATTAAAGGGAATGAAATTCAAGATGCTGCTAAGGTACTAGTGGCAGGAATTGCAAAACCGGAACCATTTTTCGCCTATTTTAAGGATACTAATGAGGTCTGTTTGTCTTTTCCGGATCATCATAATTTTACCGATAAAGACATTTTAGAAATTAAAAAGTTAGCTCAAAACAACATGATTATCACTACCGAAAAAGATTATATGCGATTGAAAGGAAGTTTACCAAGCGGACAACTCTTTTATCTGCCTATAAAAAGTACTTTTATTTCCGGGAGTGAAAATTTTGATAAAACAATTACAGATTATGTGGGAACAAGTACAGCAAACCGTTAATTACATTAAGCAAAGAATTGATTTTACGCCAGAATATGGTGTGATTTTAGGATCAGGATTAGGGAGTTTTACCGATGAAATGAAGGTAGAATATACACTGCCCTACAATGAAATTTTAAATTTCCCTGTATCGACGGTACAAGGTCATAAAGGGGCCTTGGTTTTTGGAACAATAGGCGGTAAGAAAGTAGTGGCCATGCAGGGACGGTTTCATTTTTATGAAGGCTATTCGATGACTGAAGTGACTTTTCCGGTGCGAGTGATGAAGTTTTTAGGGATTGAGAAATTAGTGGTTTCAAATGCATCAGGCGGTGTGAATCCGGCCTATAAAGTAGGCTCTATTGTGATGCTTACGGATCACATCAATATGACGCCGGAGCACCCTTTACGTGGGAAAAATGACGAACGTTTTGGACCTCGTTTTGTAAATATGAGTGAGCCGTATTCGAGAAAAATGATTGCAAAAGCGACTGAATTAGCTAGGCAACTTCATATCGAGGTTCATGAAGGAATTTATCTGGGGCTTCAAGGGCCTACTTTTGAAACTTTGGCTGAATATAGAATGGTCAAGACTCTTGGTGCAGATTGTGTTGGGATGTCAACCGTTCCTGAAGTAATTGTGGCCCGTCACATGGATCTGGAGACCTTTGGAATTTCTGTAATTACGGATATGGGTAATGAAGAAAGTATTGGCACTATTTCACACGATGAAGTATTGGAAGCAGCAAAAAAAGCTGAACCGCAAGTGAGGAGTCTTATTAAAGAATTGATTTTAAACTATTAATGATTAGATGTATTCAGCGATTGTTATGTAAAATTCCTCTGGGGCGAACGGTTTTGTAATGACTTCATTCATTCCAAAAGACAAGAGCATTTCGCGGTTTTCATGCAATGAGATCGCCGTAAGGGCAATGATGGGTGTAGTTTTATCAAATATTCTAATTAATTCTGTAGCGATCGTGCCGTTGATTCCAGGTAAATGAACGTCCATAAGAACCAAGTCAAATTTGTTTTTCCGAACTAAATCAATGGCATCTTCCCTATTGTCAACTAATTCACAAATGATTCCTTTATTGATCAGCATCTTTTTAGTGATCATTTGGTCAATTTTATTGTCCTCTACCAAAAGTATTTTTTATATAATAATTTAGAATCATAGTTTGCTTTTGGTTTGGTTTCCTCTTGTAACGGTTGCTCACTTATTTTAAAGTCCGGCAGGAATGAAAATGTAGATCCTTCTCCTACAGTACTTTTTAGTTTAATTTGGCCACCCAGTATTTTAATTAATTTTTTTATAATAATTAATCCTAGCCCCGTGACGCCATATTTTCGATTTACTTCTATGGAACTTTGGGAAAAATTGTCAAAAACACTTGCCAGTTTATCTTCGGGGATTCCAATTCCGGTATCAGTAATTTCATAATATAAAGTTGCATTTTCATTCTACAAAGAGTGTAGTTTGGTAATTACGTGTACGGCTCCGTTTTGTGTAAATTTTAGCGCATTGTTGATTAAATTTCATTTGGGTTTTCTACCAATAACAAATGGGTAATTCCATTGATGGTATTCAGAGGGGTTTAAAACTTGAAAATAAAGTCGCGCTCTTAGAGAACGTTTCTATGGCGTTATCAACCTCTTTTAAACCAAAATAAATTTTACCCAGATTATAATTCTGAAGTGCTTGATCTTCTATTTTTTTATTTCGAGTCGCATAAAGGATTGCTTTTTGAGTGTGTAGCAGTGCTTCTTTGTAATTATTAGTTTGAATGCTGGAGTTCCTTAAACTAGTGTAATATAAAATACTGCCCGTTTTCTCTATAGATTGAGGAAGCAGTGAGGAGTAAAAAAAAATAATAAAAACAAAAAAATAATTGATTTGTAATTAAATTTTTTTGTGGTTATTTTCTGTTAATAGTATTAGGTCAATTATTCTGGATGAATAACCAATTTCATTATCATACCATCCAACTACTTTTACCATTTTATCAATAACCGAAGTGAGTTGAGCATCGAATATACAAGAATTTTTATTGCCAATGACATCAACTGAAACAATTGGGTCCTCGGTATAATCTAAAATACCTTTTAGAGTAGTTTGTGCAGCATTTTTGAAGGCGGCATTTATTTCTTGTATTGTCACTGTGCGCTTTACATTGAATGTGATGTCAGTCAAGGAGCCGTCAGGGACAGGTACCCGGATGCCGCAACCGCCAATTTTGCCTTCAAACTCGGGAAATATTTTTGTCAACGCTTTTGCAGCACCTGTTGTCGTGGGTACAATAGATTGACTTGCTCCTCTGGCGCGACGTAAGTCTTTATGTGGTTGGTCGTGCAGACTCTGGTCTGTGGTGTACGAGTGAATCGTAGTAATGTAGGCTTGTTCTATACCGCAAAGGTCATTGATTACTTTGATCATTGGAGCGGCATTATTGGTAGTACAGCTGGCATTTGATATAATGGTTTCCGTTCCGTCAAGTATACAGTCATTGACACCTAAAACGACTGTTTTGATAGTGTCTACTTCTGATGGTGCGGAAAGGATTACTTTTTTAGCCCCAGCCAAGATATGGGCATTCAGCGCTTCAAAAGTCTTGTATTTACCTGTGGATTCGATTACGTAATCAATGTCTATACTTTTCCAGTCTAGATTGGAAATGGTTTTTTCATGGAAAAACAAAAAATGATTTCCGTCTATCAGAATTCCTTTTTCATCATCGCTGACCGTAAAGGGTAACACTCCGTGAATACTATCATATTTCACTAAATGGGCCATCGTTTTCTTGTCGGCAATATCATTTATGGCAACAACTTCTATTGAGGGATGGTTTAAAAGTAATCGGAATAAATTCCGGCCGATTCTTCCAAAACCATTTATGGCTATTCTAGTTTTCAAATGGATTCATTTATTCGTTTATTCGTTTATTCGTTTATTTGGTTAACCGATTAAACAAATAAACGAAGAAACTATTTATAATATATGTTTTTGTGCTTTGTAAGAGGACCGAACTAATGGTCCACTTTCTACATGACGGAACCCTAGTTCTAAACCAAATTTCTCGTATACTGCAAATTGATCGGGTGTTATGAATTCTTTTACCGGCAAATGTTTTTTGCTGGGTTGCAAGTACTGGCCTATTGTAACAATATCCACATTGGCTTCCCGTAAGTCCCGCATGGTTTGAAAAACTTCGGCTTCTTGCTCGCCCAGACCTAGCATAATACCTGATTTTGTTCTCTTAATTCCTTTTTCTTTCAAATAGCGTAATACGGCTAAACTTCGGTCGTATTTTGCCTGAATGCGGACTTCACGGGTTAATCGGCGTACTGTTTCCACGTTATGCGAAACTACTTCAGGATTGGCTTCTACGATACGGTCAATATTTCTTTCGATACCTTGAAAATCAGGAATCAGCGTTTCCAGTGTTATATTGGGGTTCATTCTTCGAATGGCTTTTACGGTTTCTATCCAAATGATTGAGCCGCCATCTTTCAAGTCATCTCTGTCAACGCTGGTAATCACGGCGTGTTTGATATTCATGATTTTGATAGAACGCGCTACCTTCTCGGGCTCATCCCAATCTACGGTTTCGGGTCTTCCTGTTTTTACCCCGCAAAAACCACAAGAGCGCGTACAAGTGTTTCCCAGAATCATAAAAGTTGCTGTTCCTTCACCCCAGCATTCACCCATATTAGGGCAACTTCCGGAGGCACAAATTGTATTTAAGCTATATTTGTCCACTAAGCCACGAAGCTCAGTGTATTTTTTTCCTATTGGGAGTTTTACCTTCAACCATTTTGGCTTTGCAGTTGGTAAAGTATTTTCTAAAACTATTTCCATATTTAAATTTTCAAAGTACAAAGATAAGGAATAGAGTTTATTTGTAGATTCGTTTCGTTGTTTATTTGAATAAAGAGATACGGATACTTTGGCAGTACTATAGTCGCTTTTCTTAGGAAGTAGTCGTTCTGATTTTCGGAATATCCATGCTTTTTGCTATGTTTCTCGAAATGGTGGCAAGGGATGCCACTGCCATCAGAGCTCAATTAGATAAAGGTACACTCGTAAAAAAAATCAGGTATAAAAAAGCTTCAAAATGAATGGAATATTTTTTTATTTAATTCATCTGTACCGAAGAAAAGGATGTACTTATGGTGGTGCTTGCCATGCCTTGAGTTGGTGTAATTGGTGTGGTTGTATAATTAGTGGTTTTTAGAATATTCGGACTTGCCAGTGGAGCCTGTACAATAACAGGATGTGCTAACTGGTCGTTTAGAATTGGTATTGCTGTGGTTTGTTTTTGTATTTCAGACAACACTTGTGTAGGTGTTTCTACAAGCTGGCTTTGTAGAATATCAGTTAATTGAACTGTGGTATTTGTAAATTCAGAAATGGTAATTACAAGGCCGTTTTGAGGATTGAAATAACTAATAATCAATGGAACGGCGACAACTGCCACCGAGAACAATAATCCCATAAATAGTGCCGTTAATGAAGTTTTGGCACTTTCCTGGCGCAACTGATACGCGTCATACTCTTTGTTTTTGTCTTGAAAAATAAGGTTGATCCAACTGGTTTGGTAAAGGCTTAATTTTGACATAATTCATAGATTTAATGGTTAAGTAGCAGTTAAATCATAAGTGAAGGATGTTTTTATTTATAACACATAAAACAAGATTACTATTTTATAAATCTAGCATTTATTTTTTTATTACAGTAAGTTTATGTGTGTTTATTCAACTTAAATAGTACTTAGTACTCATAAATAGTGTTTTTTTAATAGAGTTATTCATAATTAAAAACGCATCCAAGTCTATGGATGCGTTTTGTGATTGGGTTTTGTTACTTTATAAATTGCATTTAGAAAGCATATTTGAATCCAATTTGTATTTGAAACGGATTTCCGGAAAGCGAAGGAAGTCCGGCATTATTAACTCTATAATTAAATTGCTGTCTGCTGCTGTCAAACCCGGGAACTGCTGCTGTTGTTCCGGATGCCGGTGTGCCTAAAGCATATAAGGACTGGCTTCCAAGGGATTTATTGACTCCCCATTCTTTATGTAATAAATTGGCAACATTAAAGATATCCGCTGTAAATTCTAAAAATTGTTTTTTGTATAAAGTAACTTTTTTACTGATTCGAATATCAACTAGTCCGTAAAATTCATTTATTCCTCCATTTCTTTCGGCTAATTTCCCAGAGTATTTGTTGATGTAGTTTTTTAAACTTTGACTTGCATTAGGATTGTCGAGTATGGTTTGCAAACCTGTTTTTATGTTTTGAGGGACAGTTGAGTTATTGATATCAAATATGTAGGCTAAATCATTTGATGCTGTCACAAAATCAGCATTTGTATTTCCTCCTGATAATAAACTGTATCGCGTACCGCCAATACCGGAATAACGTACACCAACACTGAAGCCATAAAATGTAGGCAAGGTTCCGTAAAATACTACTTTATGGCGGAAGTGATTATCAGAATAACTCATTTTACTCAAATCTCTGGGGTCATCTTCAACCGGTAAAACTAAAGTTGCCGTATTGGCTACATTTCCATTAAAAGAAGTATTGTCTTTTGTATCATTCAAGGTATAACTGGCGGATATTTCACCGTCTTTAAAATAACGGTATGTTGCATCCACCACCAATGCAAATTGATTGACTTTACCTTCGCTGTTTAATTCTAACACACGTCCTAGTGTATTACTGATACGGCCTTTCGTCCAGTCTCCGGCTCCATTTGCAGGTATTGAACTGGCCGGAACATAGACGCCACGATTTCCTTCATTAGCCAAAGTGAAAAATGGATTTGCAACCATATTTCTATCAACATATACATAGTTATTGCGGCCCAAAGTTGCATAACCTGCTATGCCAGCTTTTAATTTCTCAGTAAAAAAATGGGAATACGAAACATTAGCTTTATAGACGACAGGGACTTTAGCATCTGATCCCGTAAAATTGATAGTAGGCAATTGGAACGCATCTAAAGTTGGAATACTTGCATAATTATTTCGATAATCAATGAAATTTGGCATCGGAACATTAGGCGATCGAACATCTACTGTAGCCGTATGATTTCCGTCAAAATATAAATTATTGATGATTGCATAGTTGTTTAAATCAGAAGCGAAAATTCCGCCTCCTATGCGGACATAGTCCTTGTGGTTTTCATTTACATCCCAAGACAATTGGACTCTGGGTTGAAGAATAGCCGACTGGAGCTTGTTGTCCGTACGAATGCCCAGTTCATCAAAAACCAATTGATTAAAGGTGGCTGTTGGATATGCAGCATAATCAAATCTTAATCCTAAAGTCATGTCTAATCCTAATGCTATTTTGGTTTGTAACTGACCATATATTCCTGCGTTTAATATATTTGAGGTTACCGTAGGGTCGCTTACTAAGGGTACTTCTCTGTAATAGCGATATGGCGTTTGGTTTTCAAAATTAGCAATGCTATTAAAATGGAAACGTCCATTTACCTCGCTGCCATATAACGATTTTGAATTGGTGTGCATTAAATCAAATCCAAAAGTATATTTAACTTTATCCGTGTTAAAGTATAAATTATCTACAATTTGAAACACATTATTAGAGAATTTTTCTTGTGCAAATCGATGCCCGCCAATTTGGATATTAGTCGTTCTCACCGCTCCGTTAATTGTTGAAGCAACGTTTTCTACAATGGCGCGAGGTATATTGTATGAAGGCAGCTGGTCGCCGGGACTGCTGTCCTGAAAAGTATACAAGTGTTGTACTTTCAACTCATTCGTAACTCTTGCATTTACTTTTGTTCGTAAAGACGCCAGAATACTATTGTCAATACTTAAGTCATCACCTGATGATTCAAATAAATTAATAGCAGTATTATCTTGTAGTCCCAATTTATTATTATCGTAAGTAAAATTATTGCGAACAGTCAATAAATTATTATTGTTTATTTGCCAGTCGATACGAGCAAAGGCCGCATCAGAATTTCGTTTTTTCTCAAAAGAACCATATTGTGGGGAACTGGAAACTCCATATTTATCTCTTGCTATTGCTACAAAATTGTCAAGTGTTGCTCTTGTGACATTAAAGCGTAATTCATCCTCTGGAGATTGAATATCAGCGATAATTAGAGGGCGCAAATCTTGTTGATGGTCCCAAGCAACAAAGAAGTGCAATTTGTCTTTAATGATTGGTCCACCAAGAGTGAAACCGTATTGTGTGGTAGAAAAATCATTCTGACGTCTGTTTCCTCTAATGTCATACGGACTAGAGAGCCAGTCTGCACGATTGTAGGCAAACATACTTCCGGTAAGATCATTTGTGCCGGATTTTGTTACGGCACTTACCGTCCCGCCGCCACTTCGGCCATAGCTCACATCGTATTGATTGGTAACTACCTTGAATTCTCGCACGGCTTCAATAGAGATGGAGTAGGGAGCACCGCTTCGGCTTGTTGTTGCCCCTGCTGAAGTTGGGTTTTTAGCATTCATACCATCCAACGTATAATTTGTAGAAGAGGCTAACTGTCCGGAAATATTACCACCTCTGCTCAAAGGCGATAAATCCATCAAACTTGTAAAGTTTCTACCATTTACGGGTAATGCATTAATAAGTGTTGCAGTTACCGCGGTGGCTGCGCCTAAGTTTCCTGTTTTGTTTTTTAAACCTCTGCCTACTACTTCAACCACTTCAAGATTTTGTATTTCGTCCTGCATCAGTATTTCAATATTTATTAAATCACCCTGATTTAAAGAGTAGCCGGACCGTTGTTGCAGGCCATAACCTATCGCCGTAACGCTGATTGTGTATGGACCACCTAATGGGAGTTCTTTGAAAGTAAAAACCCCTTTAAAATTTGATAGCGAACTGGTTTGGAATCCGGTTGATTCATTTCTGATTTGGACCATTGCATCTTTAAGAGGTTCTGCATTTATTCCTGAAATACTTCCCGAGATCGAGGCCTGCGTGGTTTGGGCAAAATTTTCATGGCTAACAAAAATAGTCAGCACAATCGTAAATAAAAATAATTGGAGTTTTTTCATGAATATTTTTTTTGTTTTTTAATGCCGACAAAGGAATTGACTAATTGAAAATTAGCTGTTATTTTAACAATAACACTTGTGTGCTTTTGTGTTAATTAAAACTTAAAAACAAGGTTAAAAGAATCCTTTTCTTTAAGATATTGCTACCTGATTTATCGCTAAAGGCTACCATTTGCGCTGGTAAAATGTTTTTAACTTAATACTTTCTTAATAGTTGAAACTTTTATAGGAGTTATTTTTACCACTAAATTTTAAACAGAAATTATGAAATTCATGAAATTATTGCTAGCCTCCTTAGTAGTCTTGTTATTTTTAAATTGTACTCCAAATAAATTTGTTGTCTGTGGTCACAGAGGAGCCATGGGGCATGAAACCGAAAACACATTGGCATCAATAAAAAAAGGAATGGAATTAAAAGCGGATATGTTAGAAATAGATGTTTTCAAAATTAAAACGGGTGAAATGGTTGTTTTTCACGATAATGATTTAGATCGTATTACCAATGCTAAAGGAAAAATCGAAGACTACAGTTTTGATGACTTGAGAAAAGTGCTGGTTGCCGGAAAACATCAAATCCCAACCTTGCAAGAGGTGATTGAGACGATAGATAAAAAAGTGGTACTTAATATCGAATTGAAAGGTACAAATACCGCAACGGATACGTACAGAATAATTGAAGAATACAAGAAAAAAGGGTGGAGTAATAAGAATTTCTTTATTTCTAGTTTTCGAGTAGATGAATTGCAGACTATGCGGTCTTTAAGCAAGGAAATAACGATTGGTTTACTGGCGTATAAAGATCCCATTGCGAATATTATTAAAACAGCAAAAACACTTAGCGCACAAGCAATAAATCCGTATTATAAGACCTTAACGACTGAAAATGTAGCGATAATGAAAGCTAATAATTTCAAAATCTATCCTTGGACTGTGAATGAACCTATCGATATTAATAATTTACAAGCGCTTAAGGTGAACGGAATTATTACGGATTATCCGGAAAGAATCATAAGATAATTATACGATAAACACGGGTTTTTATAAGGTGATCTAAAGTTGTTTTTAGATCGCCTTTTATTTTGTACCGTATTGATGCGTTGCGGTTTGTGTGGTATTTACCTTCTACTCTTAATGATTTCTGCCAATAATTTCTTGGCACGAAGCAACTTAATTTTTACATTACTTAGGGGTTCATCAATCTTGGTTGCAATTTCCTGGTAACTCATTTCCTGAAAATAACGCAACTGTATCACCTCTTGATAATGGGGTTTCAATTCTTTAATGAATTGCAGTAATCGGGAAAGATTTTGTTCCGTTATCAATTCATCTTCCGCAGATGGAGTAGTATCAGCAATATTGTAGGCTTGCTGGTCGTGTTCATCGGTAATTTCTACAAAAAGACTCGATTTTTTTTTCCGCAATAAATCGATATGAACGTTTTTTGCAATAGCAATAAGCCAGGTGTTGAACTGGAATTCCGTATTGTAAGTGGCTATTTTATCAAAAGCTTTCGAGAACGTCTCAATGGTGATATCTTCGGCATTGGTTTCGTTTTCGGTGCGTTTCAGCATAAAACCATATACTTCATTCCAGTAATGATTCAACAGAAAAGTGAAGGCAACTTGATCGCCTTGTTTTGCTTTTTCTATCTGTTCGTTTATTTCCAATGGACTGGTTTTGAGAATGTATTTGTTAGAAAAATATTGATTTGAGTAAATAGCAATACCAATTCAATTATTGGATACCAATATACAACATCTTTTTCTTTTAATTTGCCTGCCGAAAATCCGATGACAATCCATGTTACAAGATACCGAAGCGCAATTAAACTAAGCACTAATATCCATTGGAATTGAAAAGACAGCAATACAATGGGCAATAAAATGAATAACAATTGCGAACAGTAAAACAGACCTAATTGTAATTTATCAAAAGGTTTGTAATAATTTGCCGTAGCCACATGTCGTCTTTTTTGAATCAGCCAGTCTTTGTAAGTTTTTTTTGGTCTGGAAAGCGTAATGCTTTCCGGCGTGAAAGCAATAGTGGTATTTCTAGCATTTGCCGCCTGGTTTACAAATAAATCATCGTCACCGGAACGAATTTGCATGTGATCAATAAAACCATTTACATTGAAAAACTCTTCTTTTTTATACGCTAAATTTCTTCCTACACCCATGTACGGATGTCCTGTTTTTGCCCAGGAAAAATATTGAATCGCGGTTAACAAAGTTTCAAAACGAATTATTTTATTCAGGAAAGAGTTGGCAATTTTTTCATATTTCCCATACCCCAACACGATAGTTTTTTGCATCGTAAATTGAGAACTCATGGCTGTTATCCAGTCCTTTGAAGTGGGATAACAATCCGCATCAGTGAATAATAAATACTCTTTTTTTGCGGCTTTTATTCCTAATGTCAACGCATATTTTTTGTTTCCCCAAAAGGCTTCGTTGTTTTGTACTTTTACCAAACGAATATTTGGATATTGTTTTTCAAAACCTTCAAAAACAGCCAGAGTAGCATCACTTGAGGCATCGTCAATCAAGACAATTTCAAAATCCAGATAGTTTTGTTCCGCCAGTAAAGGGATAAAATTTGCTACATTTTCTTCTTCGTTTTTGGCACAAACAATAACTGAAATGGGGATTCTTTTTGGTATTATTTTTTGGATTTTGGCGAAAGCAAATTTCCCAAAAATACCTAGATAATAAAAAATTTGAACCGCAATAATAAAAATAAAAAAGTAAAGAATTAGTATAAGCATCTGAGTTTAATGAGTGTTTAAATCCCCGATCCCGAAGCTTCGGGACGGCAGGGTGCAAAGGTATGATAGAATTATGAATTGTAAATTATAAATTATGATTTTTAAAAGAATTTTTAGTAGGCATTTCTTCATCTCATTTGCAACTGCTATTGACTGAAAATATTTTGTTTTTTCTAACTCAGAAATGATGTTTTGATGGTTTTTTTCGTCTCTGTTATGAGATGATTTTTCTGTGACTTGAATTTCAGTTATTTCAATTTCAAAGGCGACAATACCGCGAGTTTGCATCATGGTTTTTTTTAGATAAATCTGCTATACGAATCGGGTTTTCAGAATTCTGTTCGTATTATCGACCACTTTTTTTTAAGGATTCAATGATTGCCTCGCCTTCAAGAATTTTTATTTTTGTAGATTTCTAGAATTACATTTTAGGATTGGTTTTTTGAGAATTAGGAATAGGGATTAGTACAACGATTTTAAAATTTATTGGAGTAATGCCTAGCGCCTATATCACATTTACTTCGGCCTCAATATGGATGCCAAAAATTTTAAAAATAGTGTCCTGAATATCTTTAGAAACATTCAAAATTTCCTGTCCGGTTGCATGGCCATAATTCACTAAAACTAGCGCTTGATTTTTATGAATTCCGGCATCGCCAAAACGTTTTCCTTTGAAACCGGCCTGTTCTATCAGCCATCCAGCAGGAACTTTTACTTCAGTTTCTGAAATATCAAAATATTTCATTTCAGGAAATTTCTTGTAAATTTTTTCGAAATCGGATTTTAACAGAATCGGATTTTTAAAGAAACTGCCACTGTTTCCCAATGCTGCCGGGTCGGGTAATTTGCTTTGTCGAATGGTAATTACAGCATTGCTGACGTCCTTTAAAGTAGGATTGGTGATGTTGTTTTTGGTTAATTCAGCCGAAATATCGCCGTAAGAAGTATTGATTTTATGGTTCTTTTTAGTCAATTTAAAAACAACTGATGTAATGATGTATTGGTTTTTTATTTCGTTTTTGAAAACACTTTCCCGGTAACCAAAATGACATTCGTCCTTTGTGAAAATTTTTATTTCCTGATTTGCTACCGTCATTGCTTCACAGGAAACAAAAGTATCTTTGATTTCAGTTCCGTAAGCACCAATGTTTTGGACCGGCGTAGTCCCTACATTTCCGGGAATTAGCGACATGTTTTCTAATCCTCCAAAATTTTGATCGATGGTCCAAAGCACAAATTCATGCCAGTTTTCGCCCGCCTGACTTCTGACCCACACAAAGTCTTCGTTTTCTTCAAGGATTTTTTTGCCTTTCAAATCGATATGAATCACAAGGGCATCAATGTCTTTTGTCAAAAGCATGTTGCTGCCTCCTCCTAAAATAAATTTTTGCTGCGTTTTATTTTCTTGTAAAACAGTTGTCAAATCCTGTATAGAATGAATGGCGACAAACTGTTTTGCTTTGGCTTCGATACCAAAGGTGTTGTATTTTTTTAAAGAGAAATTAGGTACTATTTCCATAAAAGAAAGGGCGTTTTGTGTTGTTGAATCCTGCACCAAAAGTAAGGATTAAAATTTAGTTGCATACGTTTTCATCCAGATATGCATCATAAACAACGGCATTATGTACGGCGTCATTCTGGTGTCGCCTTTTTGTAAATTCATTATCAGTTTCTGGATGTGAATATGTTCAAAATAAGGGATTTGAAACAGATCACTTTTTGCGAAAGACTCTAGTTCGTCTTTAAAGGCGGGACTCTTTGTGATATAATCGCCCCAAGGCGCACTCAAACCTACTTTTCTGAATTTCAGAATTTCATTTGGTAAACGTTCTTCCATTGCTTTTTTTAGAATGAATTTCCATTTTTTTCCTGAGAAGAGCCACTTGTCATCCAATGATCCGAGACCAACAACTAATCTTGGGTCCAAAAATGGTTCTCTACACTCAATGGATGCGCCCATTGTACAGCGATCGTTCCTGTCCAGAAGTGAGCATAAATAGGTGTGTTGGTCAAAATAAAGGGCTTGTCTCCGCAAGTTATCTGGATACAAAGATTTTGCTTCTTTGTAAATTTGTTTCCGGTATTCGTTTCCTGGAGGGGTATTGATTCCAAAAGTTTCCGCAATATCATTTGGATAAATAGTAGAGCCATTGTAGATAACTAAATCTGATTTTTTACTAATTTTAGCATAACGCATTAACTTCTCGTAGCGTGGTTTTTTTGTAAAAAAATCTAGATTTCCAATGGCTGCAATAGAATTCAATAATGAGGGATATTGGAGGGTTTTGTAGCGTACATAACCACCCATTAACTCATCAGCACCTTCGCCGGAAAGCAATACTTTTACAGAAGGTTTTGCCATTTGAGATACCGCTAAAAGGTGCGGTTCACTCAAATGCATGATGGGTTCATCCTGAAAATAAGTGGAACTTAGTAACTGATTATAAAGATTTTCATCCTCTAATTGCATGGTGTGAAATCCATAATTGAACTTCTCGGCCAGGATTTTTGCCAGATGCGCTTCATTGTGTTCTTTCTCTTTGAAACCCATATTAAACGTCTGGATGCCGTTGTATTTCTGGTGGTGTAACGAGGCTAAAATAGAGGAGGAATCCAGTCCACCACTCAATAAAACACCTACAGGCACGTCACTTACCATGCGCATTTTAACAGAATCATCAAAGGTTTCCCGAAACCATTCGACCGGATTTTTTATTTCAGGGTGGTTTCGAATTTCATTTTTTAGATTCCACCACTTTTCTGTAGTGGTTTTTCCGCCTTCCTCAATGGTCATGCTATGGCCAGGTAATACTTTTTTTATATTTTGGTACAGCGTGTTTTCTCCAGCTACAAATCGGTTAAAAATGTATTCTTCCAGTCCGTCTTGTGCCATTTTTAGCGGAACTCCAGCGGTGAAAAGAGCTTTTTGTTCCGATGCAAAATAAAAGGTTTCGTTATAAAATGAATAATATAGCGGTTTAACGCCCATTCTGTCTCTTGCAAGAACCAGCTTTTTTTCTAATGTATCCCAAACAGCAAAAGCAAACATACCATTTAGGCGGTGGAGCATTTTTAAACCGTACAATTGAAATAATTTCATCAAAACCTCCGTGTCTGAGGTCGTTCTGATATCAAATCCATTACTTTTTAACTCTGGATAAAATTCTTTGTAGTTATAAATTTCGCCATTATAAATGAGTACATATCTTCCGTCTTCGGATAGGAAAGGCTGGTGTCCAGCTACTGAAACATCCAAGATTGAAAGTCTTCGGTGTCCAAAACCAATATTATTTGCTAAAAACAATCCTTTGTCATCTGGGCCGCGATGTTCCAGAGAATCCCGCATATTAGTAAGAACGCGTTCGTTTACTTTTTTCTGAGATTGTAAATGCAAGATTCCATTAATTCCACACATAATTAATTGGATTGATTTTGGTTGATTAATTCGTGGTATTTATGGGCAATAATCTTCATGTTAATACTATAATCAGCATTTTTTTCAACAATTTTTCTGTTCATAGAAACAGCTTCGTTTCGGTATTTATCGTTTTCAAATGCCCAAATTAATTCTTCGGCAAGTTTATTGTAATCATCTACGGGGACTAATTGACCGTTTTTTTGGTGCTCGATCCAGCTTTTATTTCCAGGAATAGCACTTACAATTGGATAACAATTAGTTGCCATTGCTTCAAATAAGGATGCAGAAACGCCTTCCGTAATAGGCATACTGATGTAGATATTAGATTCTTGCAATAGTTTTGGTAATGCTGTATTTGCAACCCTTCCGGTAAAATTGACTTTATTCTCGATGTTTAATTTTTTTGCTAACTCTTTTAATTTAAAGAGTTGGGTTCCGTCTCCTAAAATAATAAGTACGAAATCTATCCCTTTTTGGTTCAAAATAGCAAACGATTTTAAAATAATGTCATGTCGGTATTCCGGTAGCAAAGAACGCGTCACGATGGCGCATATTTTTTCTGGATTGGCAGTGTTTTGATTGCCAAATTGTACCAAATCAATACCCTTTGGTAATACTAAAACCTTGGTCATGTCAACTTTTGCTTCCAGCATCGAAATAGTCATCACCGGTCCCCAAGCATGAATTAAATCGGCTTTTTTGAAAGCGTAATGCTGAATTATTTTTTTTAACGGAAGTGAGATAGAGTTTTCAGGCCACAAATCTGTTCTGCCTTGTTGTGCGATTGCAACTGGTTTTACTCCGGATAATGCAGCTAGAAAGCCGTAACTGGTGGTTCGTTCCGCAATTACCATATCCGGTTTTTGGAATTGAATAAGTTTTTTGATTTTGAAAATAGCAAATTTAAATTCGAAAATCCGTAGTATTCGGTTCTTAAAACTATCGCTGGGCGTTTTCAATTCCCATGTGATAATTTCGAAATCACCAAATTCCTTGAGTCCATTCATCCAGGTGATGGCATCGGCTCTGTAGGATTCCCCCAAAAAAAGTATCCTTCTCTTTTTTGTCGATATCATTTGAATTACTCGGAAGTTAAGGCTCGATTGATGAAATCGTTCAATGGTTTTAGCACAATCAGTTTTTGACTCATTACGGCAACAAAATCTTTTTTGGCAGCTGCCGAAAAATCAATTTTCTGTGAAGACTCAAAACTCTTTAGTTTTAATAATTCAATAGCCGGATGTTCTTTTTCGTACCCTCGTGGCGGGTTTTTCAGAGTATTTTTTTCATTACGATCAAAGTCGTTAAATTCTTTTTTGAAATCTTTCTTCTCAAGAATAGCTTCAAGATCCTCATGAAAAAATGCTATTTCTTTGCGCATTTTTTTTAAATCATCGGATTCCGGGCAGTACAATCCGCCGGCAATAAAACTCGCTCCTTTTTCCAGATGAATGTAATAGCCGGAACGATTCAGCCCTTTGGCACCAGACGAAAGCCAGATTCCCAAATGCGATTTGTAAGGCGTTTTGTCCTTAGAAAACCGAATGTCGCGATTGATTCTGAACGTACAATTTTTGACTTCTAGCATTTCCAGCGATGGATCCAAAGGTTTCATCGCGTCCAGTAAATCCCCAACTAGTTGTTGGTAGTCTTTCTTGAACCTTTCGTAGCGTTTTTTGTTTTCCAGAAACCAATCCCGATTATTATTGGCTTTTAAATCATCAAGAAATTGTAGTGTTTCTTTTGAAAGCATCTTGTACTATTGTATTTGTTTTCTTAATTCTTCTTCGCTAATGAAACCGGATTTTATCCATTTTACTGCTGCTTTTTCATACAATAATAGAGTAGGAAGTTCACTGATTTTCATTTCGGTCATTAAGGTTTTATTTTTGTCGGCATCCAATCGTATAATGGTTACGCTATCTGCTAGTTCAGTTTGCATTTTTGTGATGTAGGGCGTCATTTTTTTGCATGGCGCACACCATTCCGCATAAAAACTAACCAATACTTTTTTATCAGAGTCTACTGATTTATTGTAGTCCTGCAAAGTCATTCCAGTGATTTTGTTGCTTGGTTTAGACAGTCCTGCAGCGTCCCATTTTAATATTCCGCCTTGTAATTGATAAACATTTGTAAAGCCAAGTTCTTCTAGTTTTGCAACGGCACTTTGACTTCTTCCGCCGCTTTTACAGTACACGAAAACAGGTTTTGTTTTGTCCAGTTTTTCGGTTCCAGCAACAAAGCTGTCTCCTAGCCAATCTACATTGACGGACTTGTCGATATGATCTGACGAAAATTCCGCAGGCGTTCGTACATCCAAAATTTGCGGGTTTGGAGTTGCTGCGATTATTTCTGCAAAGGCTTTTGAATCAATATTTTTGATTTCTTTAGAATTTTGCCCGTTGCACGATAAAACAACAAAGCCAATGATTGCCTGGAATATCGAATGAAATTTCATTGTAATCGAGTTTAAAATTGAAGATGCTAAATTAGGTATTTTTTGAATTTTTAGATCTTATAAAGTACTAAATAAAAGTTATAAGTTGAAAATTTTATAACTCTGATGGGTCGATTTTAGAATAACTTCCGTACGTTCCGAATGGGTATCTGAAATGAAAAGTTGCCCAAAAGTATCGCTGTTTACCATTTCGATTATTTTGGCCACACGACTTTCGTCTAATTTGTCAAAAATATCATCAAATAACAGAATTGGTTTTACACCGCTTTGTTTTTTTAAAAACTCAAATTGCGCTAATTTTAAAGCAATCAGATACGATTTTTGTTGGCCTTGCGAGCCAAATTTCTTTATTGGATGTTGGTCAATTTCAAAGGCCAAATCGTCTTTATGGATTCCTACACTCGTATAATGTAACGCTCGGTCTTTATTGATATTTTCCTGTAAAAGGGTCAACAAGTCTTTTTCGAATAAATGGCTTTCGTAAACGAGTTGCACGGTTTCCTGTGAACCCGTTATAGCTTGATGATGGGTATTGAAAATAGGAATGAATTGTTCTATAAATGCTTTTCTTTTTTCGAAAATATAATCTCCAAAACCGTTGAGTTGCTCATTATATATGGAGAGCGTGTCCGTATCGAAAACATGATTTAACGCAAAATATTTCAACAAAGCATTGCGCTGACTCATTACTTTCTGGTATTGAATGAGTTGCTGTAAATAGTGGGAGTCCAGTTGCGAAATCACACTGTCCATGAATTTCCTTCGGGTTTCGCTGCCTTCCACAATCAAATCCCTATCGGCTGGAGAAATTATCACCAAAGGAATAAACCCAATATGATCTGAGAATTTGTCGTAGACTTTGCCGTTGCGTTTCAATATTTTTTTCTGTCCTTTTTTAAGACTGCAGACAATTTGTTCCGTTCTTTCGTTTTTTTCAAATGCTGCATCAATAACGAAAAATTCCGCCCCATGTTTGATATTTTGTACCGCCAATGGATTAAAATAGCTTTTTCCGTACGATAAATGGTAGATCGCATCGAGCACATTTGTTTTACCAATACCGTTTTTGCCTACAAAGCAATTTATTTTAGTGTCAAAATCAAAATTGGCTTCGGAGAAATTCTTATAATTGAACAGTGAAATTTTTTTTAAATACATGGGTAAGGCTTGCTGGTATTGAGAACTTTGCTGTTTTTAAATGGGTTTTTCAAAGTGGGTGCAAATTATTGAAAAATATTGATAAAACCTTCTTTTCTGTTTTTTCTCTGAGAATTATTTTGTCTTTGGAAACAAAGAATCTTCTAAGATATTTTTTTTAAATATAAAAGCATATTTTTTGTGTGGGTTTGAATAAAAATTTTATTTTTGCGACTCACTAAATTAAATTTAAATGGCTACTTACAATAAAAGAGGATATAAAGCACCAAAAGAAAAAGAAACAAAAGACGGGGTTGAAGCAGTAGTAGTTGATGATAAGGACAGTACAACAGCAGAAGTATTTTCTAAATTAGATCAAACCGCCACAATAACGGAGGATTGGGTAGCTAAAAACCAAAAAATTATTATTGGATTAGTTGCCGCGGCTGCCCTATTTACTATTGGATATTTAGCTTACCAAAGATTTATTGCTGCACCACAACAAGATGAAGCCGCTAATGAAATGTTCGTGGCACAACAAAATTTCCAAAAAGCAACCGATGGAGTTGCAAGCGACTCCTTATATAAGTTGTCTTTGAATGGTTCAGAAGGTAAATTTGGATTCCTGAAAATTGCAGATGAATATTCTGGAACTGATGCTGGAAATTTAGCTAATTATTATGCTGGAATTGCCTATTTGAATACCGGAAAATATACTGAAGCGATTGATTATTTAGGTAAATTTAAATCGGATGATATTGTTTTAAGTGCGTTGGCAAAAGGAGCAATTGGAGATGCTTATTCTCAAAAAAATCAACCAAAAGAAGCGTTAGAGAATTATGTAAAAGCGGCAGGATCTAATAAAAATGATTTTACAACACCACGTTTCTTATTGAAGGCCGGAAAAACAGCTTTGGCTCTAGGAAATAAAGAAGAGGCATTGAAATATTTTACTGACATCAAAGAAAATTATGAGGGCGCTCCAGAAGCTGCTTCAGTTGACGTTTTAATAGGATTGGCACAATAATATAAAAGTTAATAGTCACAGTTTTTAGTTTCCAGAAACTGCATACTGCGACTGTGACTGAAAACTAAATAAGATGGCTACCGAAAATAAAAATTTATCCGAGTATGACAAAAATATGGTTCCAGACGCGAAAAAATTTCGTTTCGGAATTGTAGTTGCAGAATGGAATGACACCATCACCGAAGGGCTTTTTGATGGGGCGTTCAAGACATTATTAGAAAATGAAGTTCCTTCCGGACAAATCATACGGTGGAATGTTCCAGGGAGTTTTGAACTTGTCTATGGAGCCAAAAAAATGTTGCAAACTCAAAATGTGGATGCTGTTATTGTTATAGGGTGCGTCATCCAAGGACAAACCAAACATTTTGATTTTGTGTGTGAAGGCGTTACGCAGGGAATAAAAGATTTGAATGTTCAAACGGATGTTCCGGTTATCTTTTGTGTTTTGACAGATAATACTATGCAACAATCAATTGATAGAAGCGGAGGAATTCATGGAAATAAAGGGACTGAAGCAGCTATTGCTGCTATAAAAATGGCTTATATCCGCCAGCAGGCTTCTTTGAATCATCAGTTCGATAACCAACAGTTACTGTCTTCCGGTGCTTTGCAAATTGAAAATTTGCCATTGGAATTAAAAGAATAAGAATAAAAATTTATAATTATTTAACCTATACTATTGCATAAATAGTATAGGTTTTTTGTTTTATTTATGATTAAATACGCTACCATTCCCCGTAGAAATTCATTAAATTTGTGCTTCTTGGTTTTATAATAAACTATTGTCGCCCGGAGAAGTCTATACTGAGCGAAGTCGAAGTACAGTCAAAGGGATAAACTTTAAACCTAATTTTTTTAATGTCGAGTATAATTCAATTACTTCCGGATCATGTTGCCAATCAAATTGCTGCTGGCGAAGTCGTTCAAAGACCTGCTTCGGTAGTCAAAGAATTGCTCGAAAACGCGGTAGATGCCAGAGCAACGGATATCAAACTAATTATTAAAGATGCCGGAAAAGCATTGGTTCAAGCCATTGACAATGGTTTAGGGATGAGTGTTACTGATGCGCGTTTGTGTTTTGAGCGCCATGCTACCTCCAAAATCCGTCATGCCGAAGATTTATTTTCACTGCATACCAAAGGGTTTCGTGGCGAAGCATTAGCATCTATTGCGGCAATTGCCCATGTGGAAATGAAAACCAAACAAGATCAGGAAGAACTTGGAACCCATATTATTGTTGAAGGCAGTAAATTCGTATCTCAAGAGGTAGCTGTTTTGCCTAAAGGAACTTCATTTGCCGTGAAAAACTTGTTTTTTAATATTCCAGCACGACGGAATTTCTTAAAGTCGGACACCGTAGAATACCGCCATGTAGTGGATGAGTTTCAGCGTGTGGCTTTGGCTCATCCAAAAATACATTTTACATTTTATCACAACGGCAGTGAAATGTTCAACTTGCCTCCATCAACTTTACGACAACGAATTGTGAATATTTTTTCAGGTAAAACCAATGAAAAATTAGTTCCGGTTCAGGAAGAAACTGAAATTGTAACAATTCAAGGATTTGTAAGCAAACCAGAATTTGCCAAGAAAAATCGTGGAGAACAATTTTTCTTTGTCAATGACCGTTTTATAAAAAGCGGTTATTTGCATCATGCGGTTATGGCTGCCTATGACGGAATCTTGAAAGACGGTGCGCAGCCCAGTTATTTTTTATATTTGTCAGTGCCACCCAACACTATTGATATCAATATTCATCCCACTAAAACGGAAATTAAGTTTGATGACGAACATGCTTTATATGCTATTTTACGATCTTCGATAAAGCATAGTTTGGGCCAGTTTAATGTGGCTCCAGTGTTAGATTTTGATCGCGATTCAAATTTAGACACTCCGTATCATTACAAAGATTTAGAAGGTGCGACACCGACGATTCAGGTAGATGGCAACTTCAATCCGTTTTCTGAAGAAAAACCCAGTAAGCAATTTTCCAGTTATAGAAAACCAGAACCAACCGCTAATTGGGAAAGTTTATACGTAGGCTTAAAACAGGATACGGATGAAATAGGGCATTTGACTTTCGAAAATGAAGAAGTTACCTCGTCTTTATTTAATGACGAAGAAGTGGAGCATTCTGTTCATAAAACGTATCAAATACATAAAAAATATATTGTTTCCTCCATCAAGTCCGGAATGGTAATTGTCGATCAGCAGCGGGCACACCAACGTGTCTTGTATGAGCAGTTTTTGGTCAATATGACGGTTAATCAAGCCTCAAGTCAGCAGTTATTATTTCCTTTGAACCTATTTTATTCGTCAAGCGAAATGGAGCTTATCGGGGAATTACAATTATCATTAATGAATACCGGATTTGTTTTTGAAGAAAATAATACCGATCATATTGTTATTTCAGGAATACCGGTAAATGTAACGGAGAGTGAAGTTTCACTGGTTTTAGAACAATTATTAAGTGATTTGCAGGACGGAATACCAGAAAGTAGTTTCAGCCAGAACGATACGATTGCCAAATCGATGGCCAAAAGTTTAGCCGTGAAAACAGGAACACACCTGACAGAAAAAGAACAGGAAAATTTGGTCAACGGACTTTTTGCCTGTAAAGACCCAAATGTTTCCCCATTCTATAAACCCACTTTCATCACTATGCGTGTGGAAGATTTAGATAAAAAATTTGCATTATGAGAAACGTTACTGAAACCGTAAAACAATTAATTATTATCAATGTATTGTTTTTTGTAGGGACACTGATTATAAAAGAGCCCGCCTATAAAATATTAGCATTGTATTTTCCGGAAAACCCAAGTTTTCAATTGTGGCAACCGGTGACGCACATGTTTATGCATGGCGGTTTTATGCATATTTTTTTCAATATGTTTGCGTTATATTCTTTTGGATCTGCTTTAGAGCAAATGTGGGGAAGTAAGAAATTCTTGTTTTTCTATATTTCCTGCGGATTAGGTGCAGCGTTGTTGCATACCGGAGTCAATTATTACTATTTTCAAGACGGATTGAATACGCTAATGGCTAATGGTTTTTCTAAACAAGAAATTTTGCAAATTTTGAACGAAGGTAAGATTGATACCAGATGGCAGGAGATCTTAGCGGTTTCTGATTTTCAGAATTTCACAAGTGCCTATGTAGGTACTGCAGTGGGAGCCTCTGGCGCTATTTACGGAACGATAGTAGCCTTTGCCTTTATGTTTCCTAATGCTGAGTTGTCTTTGATGTTTATTCCTGTACCCATAAAAGCAAAGTATTTTGTTCCGGGTTTAGTGTTAATCGATTTGTACCTGGGTATTTCAGGAAAATCAATTTTTGGTGGTGGCGGAATTGCCCATTTTGCCCACGTTGGTGGCGCCTTATTTGGTTTTATTATTACGTGGTACTGGAAGAAAAATCAGTTCAATAAGAACCGTTGGAATTAAAAGTCTAACAGCTTTTAAAGTAGTATATAACCTAAACAGCAGCTCTTAAATCCCAATTAACTTATGATTATTATCGACGACCTGAAATTACAATACAAAATGGGAGGAATAGTGACTCAGCTACTCTTTTGGAATGTCGCTTTGTTTGTGCTTCCGTGGTTGTTTTTTGCACTTTTATCCGTGTTGAGTGTCCATATTGATTATGTTCAATATGTGAGTTTGTCGTCTAATCCGTTGGATTTGCTCTGGAAACCATGGTCGTTGCTTTCGTATGCTTTTTTTCACAGCGGCATCATGCATATTGTTTTTAATATGATTGTTTTGAATTTTTCAGGCAGATTGTTTTTGACGTTTTTTACCTCCAAACAGTTGTTGGGCTTGTATCTTCTGAGTGCCATTTTTGCGGGGATTTGTTATATTCTGGTGTTTTATGTTTTAAATATCAATGCGCCAATGGTAGGGGCTTCAGCTGCTATCATGGGTATTTTAGTAGCTGTTACAACTTATTATCCGTTGATGAGCGTACAGCTTTTGATTATTGGAAATGTCAAATTATGGCATATAACCGCTGTAATTATTATTATTGATTTGATGCAGCTGCGTTCCGAAAATATGGGTGGACATATTTCTCACCTTTCCGGAGCTCTTTTTGGTTTTATTTTTATTAAATTGCTTCAAAATGGAACGGATTTAAGTACAGTTGTATCTCGTAGTTTAGATTTTTTCACAAATTTGTTTCGTAAAAAACCTACTACACCGTTCAAAAAAGTACACAAAAATTACCGTAAACCTGTTGAAAAAACGGCTTCAAAAATAATTGAAAAAGATAAAGCACAGCAACAGATTGATGAGATTTTAGATAAAATCAGCCAGTCCGGTTACGATAGTTTGACTAAAGAAGAGAAAGAGTTCTTGTTTAAAGTAGGTAAATAAGCTTTTTCAAGTGGTTAACATTTTTGTTTAAATAATAAAATATAGAAAAAAATGAAAAATCTTTCATGGTTTAACAAAGGAATGTTTTTTTTGAACATAGTCCTTACCCTTGTGACTTTTACTGCCTATGTTTTGCCTTTTCTAGCCCCTAAATCGTTTCCTTTTTTGTCAGTTTTGACACTTTTTATGCCTCTTTTTTTTATATTAAACGGCTTGTTTTTTATGTATTGGGCCATACAATTCAAAAAACAGTTGATTGTATCGGGTTTAGTATTATTGATTGGCATTACTTTTATAAATAAATTCTATAAGTTTTCAGCACCGGAAGTAATTAAAGAAGAAAAAGATTTTACTATAATGAGCTACAATGTGCGCTTGCTAAATGTTTTTAAGTGGATCGATAGAGATGATGTGCCCTCAGATATTTTAAACTTTATAAATGATAATAATCCAGATATAGTGTGTATTCAGGAATTTTCATCTTCGGGTAATATTGATTTAAAGGTATATCCACATCGTTATATTTTTATGAATGGCGATAAAATTAAAACAGGACAAGCAATATTTTCAAAATTTCCAATCCTTAATCAAGGGAAAATAACGTTTCCTAACTCCAGTAATAATGTGATTTTTGCTGATATAAAAAAAGGAAAGGACATTATCAGAGTCTATAACATGCATTTACAATCTATCAAGATTTCTCCCGATGTGGATGAAATTGATGAAAATATTGAGGTCATTAATCAACAAAAATCGCAAATGCTTTTTATCAGAATCAGCAAAGCGTTCAAACAACAGCAACAGCAAGCAGAGATTTTTAAGGAACACAAAATGAAATGTACTTACCCTACAATTATTTGCGGAGATATGAATAATAGTGCGTTTTCTTACGTGTACCGTAACATAAAGGGCAACATGAAAGACAGTTTTGAAGAAGCCGGAACCGGTTTTGGAGAGACGTATAAATTCAGGTATTACCCGGCCAGAATTGACTATATTTTTGCCGATGAGAAAATGTCAGTAAAGAAATTTGAAAACTTTCCTCGATTTATTAACTCGGATCATTTTCCTATTATGGCACGATTGTCTTATGAGTAGCAAGTAGAGAAGTGCTTTATTTGATAATCAATTCTTGTTTTTTTAAATAATCCATCGCGTATTTTCCTTCATTAAACAGCAAGTCCAGAACACTCAAATTGTTGATAAAACCATGTTTGTCATCAAAAACCTGTGTGTAGTTTTCAAATTCTGAAAGATCTTTTTTTCCGTTGACCAAAGCTCTTAAGTCGGTAATTATCTCGATATCAACCTCATGAAAGTATTCCGTGGTTGTAGTATAATCCAGTTTTATTCGGAAACATTTGGATAGAAGGGCTACAATTTCAAAATTTAAATCCAATAAAAATAGTTGTTTTTTTTCAAAAATGGGACGAATGTCATCTTCAAAATATTCAAAAAAAGGAGAACTTCTGTAGGCGGCTTCCAATGATTTGAAATGCTGTTTTTGCCAGTCAAAGTCGGTTTCAATTTTGATGTCTTTAGTTTTTTGATGACTTTCTTTTGAATGCTTCACGGGAATATTCAACAGCTGAATCCCATTGGGACTATAAATATAAGTGCGGTTGCGATTGGTTTGTTTCTGAAAATTATCGGCAACCTCAAAGGTGATGCTCTCCGATTGTACCATGGCAGCAAAATTGCTAATCGAGGGGAAGTACGTTGGGTGTATGAGAATATTCATATTTGTCTAAAGTTTTTAAAGTTATAATGTCCAAAGTCATAAAGTTAGATTAGATCCTAACTTGATGACTTTGGACGTTTGAACTTTGGACTAATTTTTCGCCTCTTTTCTTTTTTTCCAAAAATATTCTCCTACGAAGAAAATAACGAGTCCTAACAGGAATAATTTAAAATACGACTGCGGTTGCCCTTCACCGCTAACCGTTGTGAAAACCCTGTCCCAACGAATACTCCAGTTTTTAATTCCATCATTGATTCCTTTAATACTCATCCAGATAAATATAGGTTTCCCTACAATGTGATTTTCGGGTACAAATCCCCAATAACGACTGTCTTCAGAGTTATGACGGTTGTCTCCCATCATCCAGTAATAATTTTGTTTGAAGGTGTACTCTTTAACTACTTTTCCGTTTAGTCTTATTTCGTTTCCAGTTATTGTAAGTTTATTAGCATTGCCATTCTCGTCTTTTTCATATGTTGTAATAATTCTTTCGTAAAAAGGAAGTGATTTCAAGTTTAAAGCAACTGTTTTTCCCTCTCCGGGAATATAAATTGGACCAAAATTATCTCTTGTCCAATTCTTTTGATCATCGCCACTGTGAGGGAAAATATCATAAGTCTCCTTAATATTAATGACAGATTTTTGTTTTTTTAGTATTTCAACAATATCTTTTGTCAGATTTGCAATAAGAATTTTATTTCCAGCTATTTCCCTTATATAAAATTGTTTCGATTCTTTAAGTCTGGAAATCATGTTTAGAAACTCTTCATCCTCAATTTTTTCACTGTATGTAAATTCATAAGAGAAACGAGTATTTGTTGAATCAACGATTTTTTGTACATCATAAACTCCTGAAATACTTTTTAATTTTAAAGCCATCTCATCCGTAAGTGCAGGAAATGACAAGCTGTTTTTGTCTGTAAAGCCGCCCGTATCCCTATTATAATCGTTTAATTCTGAAAATAAAGATTGATAATCTATATTTTCTGAAGCACGAATCTTAGCAGTATACGAAAATTGAGGTTTGGCTCTTTCAGACAATTTCAATTCTTTTCCATCAATATAAACAATTCCATTTTTAATATATAGATTATCTCCAGGAACGCCAACACAACGTTTGACATAATTTGATTCTTTATCGATCGGTTTAATTACACCCGGGATTCCTTTTGGTTCAAAAAAGTAATGAACAGTATCTACTGGCCAGTTGAACACAACAATATCCGTACGATCAATATTCTGAATTCCAGGCAATCTCATATAAGGCAATTGTGGCCAAGTCAAGTATGATTTGTTTTTTGTCAAAGGAATAGAGTCGTGTACCATTGGGAATGCTACTGTGGTCATGGGAACTCTTGCGCCATAATTCATTTTGCTTACAAATAGAAAATCACCGACTAATAAGGATTTTTCTAAGGAGGAGGTAGGGATGGTATACGGTTGAATGAAATAGGTATGAACAACTGTGGCTACAATTACAGCAAAAAGCAAGGAGCTAATAGTGTCTGCCGTTTTGTTTTCAGGACTAAGGTTTCTGTCAGCATTATAATTTAATTTTTGGGTATAATTAATGTAGTATATATATAATCCAAAAGTAATTATTCCCAGAAAAGTATCTAATCCGGATCGTTTTCCAAAACTGCGTAGCGTTTCTACCCAGATTACCGGAAATACAATGAGATTGATGATTGGAATAAATAGCAATACAGTCCACCAAGTGGGACGTCCTATTATTTTCATTAAAACAATTGCATTGTAAACAGGAATAGCGGCTTCCCAACGTTTTCTGCCGGCGCTCACATATAGTTTCCAAGTTCCTAAAAAGTGAACAATCTGGACTAGCAGAAAAAATACAAACCATTGGTATACTGACATAGTTTTTTGTTTAAAGTTTGAGATTTAAGATTGTTTCGCTAGAAATGTACTCAAACAGGTGAATAATTTTATTTTAATTCTAATACATCTTTCATTGTGAAAACGCCTTGCTTTCCTACAATCCATTCAGCGGCAATGACTGCCCCAAGCGCAAATCCTTCACGATTGTGCGCGGTGTGCTTCATTTCGATTGCATCCACAGCAGAATTGTAATTAACGGTATGCGTGCCAGGTATTGTACCAATTCTTTTTGCTTTTATAGGAATTTGTTTTTCCAGTTCGTTTGGGCTCAAGTGATTTGCTTCCGGTTTTTCTAAGGTCCAGTTGGTGTAGGAACTATTTGCAAGTATTCCGTTGGCCAATGAAATAGCAGTTCCGCTAGGTGCATCCAGTTTTTGGGTATGATGAATTTCTTCAATCGCTACTTTGTACGTGTCAAATTTCGACATGATTTTAGCCAGATATTCATTGAGTTCAAAGAAAATATTTACTCCTAAACTAAAGTTAGAACTGGAAATAAAAGCGCCTTTTTTTTGATTACAAAGTGCCACCATCTCCTCATACTGTTCCAGCCATCCTGTGGTTCCTGAAATAACGGGCACATTGGCCTGGAAACAACTGGAAATATTGCTCACTGCAGCAGTTGGAACACTGAAATCAATTGCCACATCAGCTGCTGAAAGTCCATCAAAAGTGTTCTTTTCCTCTTTTTTCAAAACGATTTCATGCCCTCTTTCCAGTGCAATCCGTTCAATTACCTGACCCATTTTTCCGTATCCTAAAAGCGCAATTTTCATTTTTTATTTTTTTTTGAATAGTGTACAATTCCTATTAGTAGTAATCCTATTAAAAGACCGGCGATAAAACCAGAAAAGAAATCATTCATTCGGATCGAATCAAACGCTTTAATTTCTGAATAATTCACTAAGGTGAGCAGCAGTAAAACGGTAGTGAGGATAAAAAAATATTTCTTTCCTATTTTAGTACCTAATAACATAAGCAGCGGTTCTTTTTTTTGTATTTAAGCTTTCCGGTTTTGTGTCTAAAACTGATAATTAAATGTTAGTCCTACATTCGTCTTAAATGTTACATTATCTGGATAAAGAGCGGGTCTTACGGATAAGTTTTCATCAACATTAAATTGTAATAAAGCTGCATCTACATTCGCATCAAGAATATTCAGGGCGTAAAAGGCAATTGTTATCAAAGCGGACAAATCACGATTTCGCTGGTAAAATTTTTGGCCGGCAATTAATCGATTGTTGTCTAAGAATGCTAAATCGTCAGTGGTGTAGCCTTCTAGGCGACTTTTATAGGCGTCTCTGTATTGGTGGTACTTTTTATTACTGTCGATGTAAAAGTACAGACTGGTTCCTATGGCGCCATAAACCAGCGGTATTTTCCAGTATTTTTTATTGTAAGCCTGGCCTAATCCGGGTAAAATTGCAGAGAAAAAAGCAGCTTTTGCTGGGGTCAACGGATCAATATCATTTGATTTCAAAGTGTCTTTTGCTACCAAAACCGCCTCTGTTCCCGTTTGGGAAAAAACAGTGTGATTTCCTAAAGTGAAAAGGAGCAGACTTATGAAAATGATTTTATGCACTATTCGTTTATTAGTTTAATGATTCTTTTGAAGTCTTCTTCAGAGTGAAATGGAATTGTGATTTTTCCTTTACCATTTCCGGCTACTTTCACATCGACTTTAGTTCCAAAATAATTTGTAAAAACGCTCTTTTGAGTATCTGCAATTTCAAAGGATGCAGTTTTTGGTTTTCCGGCGACTTTAGGTTTTAAACTTTCCTGATAGTTTTTTACCAAAGCTTCCGTATCACGAACCGATAGATTTTGACTGACAATTTTTTGATAAATATCAGTTTGAATATCCTGGTCTTCAATATTGATTATCGCACGACCGTGACCCATACTGATAAAACCATCTCGAATTCCGGTTTGGATTATAGGATCCAGTTTCAAAAGCCTCAAATAATTAGCAATAGTAGAGCGTTTTTTCCCTACTCGCTCACTCATTTGTTCCTGAGTCAGTTGAATCTCATCGATCAAACGTTGGTAGGATAAGGCAATCTCAATAGGATCTAAATCGTGGCGCTGAATATTTTCGACTAAGGCCATCACCAGCGATTCGTTGTCATTTGCAATCCGAATGTACGCAGGAACAGTAGTCAATCCCACAAGGGTAGAGGCACGAAGACGGCGTTCTCCTGAAATCAATTGGTATTTATTGAAATCTAGTTTTCTAACAGTGATTGGTTGAATAACACCTAATTCCTTGATAGAAGTTGCTAATTCCCGCAATGATTCCTCATTGAAATTGCTTCTGGGCTGGAACGGATTTATTTCAATAGCTTCAATATCAAGCTCAATAATGTTTCCTACAACTTTATCGGCATTTTTATCATTTACGGATTTTATATCGTTTTCCGGATCTTTCAATAACGCAGATAATCCTCTTCCCAGGGCTTGTTTTTTTAGTGCTTTTGCCATAAAACTATTTGCTGTTTTTCTTTATAACTTCTTGAGCTAGATGCAGGTAATTGGTAGCTCCTTTGCTTGTTGCATCGTAGTTTATAATGCTTTCGCCAAAACTAGGCGCTTCACTCAATTTGACATTTCTTTGAATAATAGTATCAAAAACCATGTCGTTAAAATGTTTCTGAACCTCTTCAACCACTTGGTTTGACAAACGCAAACGGGAGTCAAACATGGTCAATAATAATCCTTCGATATCTAAATCCGGATTGTGAATTTTTTGGATACTTTTTATGGTATTCAGTAATTTCCCTAGTCCTTCTAATGCAAAATATTCACACTGAATAGGAATAATTACGGAGTCAGCAGCCGTCAACGCATTTAAGGTAAGTAATCCCAATGATGGCGCACAATCTATGATGATATAGTCGTAATCGTCTTTGATACTTTCTAATGCTAGTTTAAGCATATATTCTCTATTCTCCTTATCGACTAATTCAATTTCAATAGCAACAAGATCAATATGCGATGGAATCACATCCACGTTTATAGCAGAACATTTTATGATGGCCTCTTTTGGTGTGTGACTGTGTTCTAAAATTTGATACGTACCTATTTCTACGGATTCCACGTCAATACCCAATCCTGAGGACGCATTGGCCTGAGGATCAGCATCAATAAGCAATACTTTTTTTTCTAAAACACCCAATGAAGCAGCAAGATTAACTGACGTAGTAGTTTTGCCAACTCCTCCTTTTTGATTAGCAATCGCGATGATTTTGCCCATTTATTTTTCTAAATTTTGAACCGTAAAAATACAATTATTTATGGTTTCTAAAAATCTATTTTGTTAACATTTGTTAATGCTTGATTAGTCGCTATTTGACCATTCTTGTTTTGAAAACGAATTTCATTTTATGGGAGCTATTTCAGCTGTGCACTACAATCCCGATTGTTCGGGACTTGAGTTGCAATGTGGGCTAGGGGAAGTTGTGCATTCATTCTGCTTTGAAAAAATATTTTTATTTAGATTTTTATATTGATTTTCCAACTAAATAATTTTAGTTCTTAATTTCAGTAATAGTTTTGCTAAAGCAAAAAATAATGCTATCTTTGCACCCGCTTACGGGGTGTAGCGTAGCTCGGTTATCGCGCCTGCTTTGGGAGCAGGAGGCCGCAGGTTCGAATCCTGCCACCCCGACAAAAGCCGAACAAGTGTGTTCGGCTTTTTTTATTTTATAAATATGT